>CBEPPX010000504.1:0-2103 GCA_965511205.1 uncultured Ignavibacteriales bacterium
TCGCGGGATTTTTTCTTACGTTTTGTGGTAACGGTAACTTTGGGAGGAGCTTTTAATTCAGGAGTTTCATTTTTAATCTGTTCTTCTTCACCAAACTGCGGCTGACCGCCAAAGTATTTGCTAACTTCTTTTTTCTTTTCGAATAATGCTAATTGTTCTTTTGATGGTTCAGCAGGAAGTTTTGGGAATAACACTTGATCTTTCCAGCAGGTTAATCCGCCCTCAAGAATATAAACACTTTTAAAGTTATCGGCATTAAGCAAAAACCACCCTTGTACAGCAACAGTTTCTTCATCAGAATAAAGAACTATTTTTTCGTTCCGCATCAAATCAGAATTAAGCATTTCCCTTATTGGGATATTTTCTGAACCGGGAATGTTGTATTGTGTATAAGCTTCGGAATTTCTTAAATCAACTAAACGATAATCATATTTACTTTTAATTATCCATTCAGCTAAATCATCTGCATTAATACTATGATCTTCTTTTACAGAAATGTTCGTCAGCTCTTTTACGTTAATGCGTGTTGTACTCCTATCGTAAGGACTGCCCGCAAATATTGCAATGAAGCCAAGAATGATAGCCAGTATCCCAACTCTTTTTCTTATTGGTAATTTTACAAATTGTTCTAACATTTTAACCCTCCGATGCTTTTTTCTTTGCCATAAATCTTTCACCCCACTCAGCTGCAGTAAAACCAGCAATTGCTAAAAGAATAACTATAAAGACTACAAATCCATAATTTATATCAAGTAATTGGGGAATGTTTATCATTCCCATTGAATATGAATTTACAAAATTTTCAAGCAGTGGATAAGCTTCGCCAAAAACAAAAATTCCGAAGAAGCCACCGAGCGCATAAAACATTCCATCTATTCTTCCGGTAGAAATGGAAACCGCAGAAGTACCCGGGCAATAACCACCGATTACAAAACCGATACCGAGAATCAATCCGCCCAGAATATCTGCTGCAAGATATGTTGTACCGTAGTAAACAAGTGAAAGATCAACAAATCCGATCCACGAGAAATAAAACATACCGATCATTGCTGTTACAATTGCAGTAAACATAACTTTGAAAACGCGCATATCCGTAAAATAAAATTGTGCCGCTAGTAATCGACCACTACCGAATCCGCCTCTTTCTAAAAAGAAACCAAAGCCAATACCGATAATGAACGCGATGATTAAACTTACTTCATCATTAAAATATCCGAATTTGAAAAATGGTGCTGTCATGTCCATTGCCTCCTTACAAAATAAGCTGTTGCATAAGCTCCAGCAAATACCATTAACATAAAAGCCCAACCGCCAACACTAAGCATTGAGCCACCGGTTAGACCCTGTCCGCTTGTACAACCGCGAGCCATCTTTGCACCAAAACCCATCAACGAACCGCCAATAAATGCAAAGAGCAATCTTTTTTTATTTGAAATACGAGGTCCTTTTTCTATCATCATTTTATTTCTTCCTGCAAGTGCTCCGGAAATAAATCCGCCTATAAAAACACCGATAACTAAAAAAACCAGCCAATCTTTAAGCGGGCTAACAGTGCCATCACCAAGATAGCCTTGGTAAAAACTATTGTTCGCTGCGTGTTCCGGTGCAACAGCATTTACAACTACAGTAACAAGTGATGAAAGCGCACCCGAGGCACCTAATCCTCTTCCCATTATCACAAATGCAGCAAGCATTACTATCCCCAATCCAATACCAACCAGGTATGGATTCCAGTAGTATTTAGGAAACAGTTCTCCTTCTCGTGCATTATCTTCAAGATGATGGGAGAACCATTTTTTTATGTTGGTCATTTATTTCTCCGTTTAATAAGATATTTTAAAACCAGCCGCTGTACTGTCCCGCAGCAACAATAACAAAACGTAGTATCAGTCCTCCGACTATTACCATAATTGGAGCAACCGGAGTATGATGAATTTTATGATTAACTGCTAATAGCTGAATGATCAATGGGATTACAATTCCCAATGCAATTACAAAAACCCAGAATGATGAAGCAAACGGACCATCGATCAGCAGAAATGCAGCATCAATATGAACCTGCGTTGAAGTTACGAATCCGATTAGCATCAAGAAAATTACAAA
>CBEPPX010000505.1:0-2100 GCA_965511205.1 uncultured Ignavibacteriales bacterium
GCAAATTCATTGTAATAAGCAAGCTGGAATGATTTACCAAGAATACTTGAAATTCCATTGTAAAAATTAGTTTCTACTTTTGCTTTAACTCTGTCAAGATCCTTTTCAGTAAATCCATCTTTGTCGAACTTTTTAAATGCTTCAGCAATTGCATTTTCAACATCTGATAAATTTTTATCAGGAAATGCTCTTATACGAATCCTGAAAACGCCCGCAATCTCATCACTTCCCTGGTATCCTGAAACCGAAGGTGCAAGTTTCTTCTCTTCTACAATAACTTTATAAAGCGGAGCTTTTTTACCCTCGGAAAATAGCTCGCCAAAAATATCCAGTGTATAAGCATCTTTTGTGAATTGCTGAACTGTTGGAAAAACCATATTTAATTCTGGTGAGGGAGCAAAATTATCTTCGTGGTATGCTTTTTTAGTTTCATCCAAAAGAACCGGCATTGGATTAAGATTTTCTACTTTCTTTTCTGCAACAAGTTCTCCAAAATATTTTTCAACCAGCTTTTTTGTTTCTTCTTTATCAAAGTCGCCGGCTATAACAAGGGTTGCGTTATTTGGTCCGTACCATGTTTTATAAAATTCATGCACATCCGATAGGGTTGCATTCTTAAGGTCTTCAAATTCACCAATAACCTGCCAGTTATAAGGATGATTTTCTGGATAGATAAGTTTATCAATAACATAGTTTGTATGACCATACGGCTGGTTATCAACTCTCTGCCGCTTTTCATTTTGCACAACTGCCTGCTGGTTTATAAATGATTCCTGTGTAACAGTGCTTAGCAAAAATCCCATCCTGTCGGATTCCATCCAGAGCACCATTTCTAAAGCGTTTTTAGGAACAACCTGGTAATAAACAGTTCCATCTTTCCAGGTGCCGCCATTTAAAGTTCCTCCTGCATTTTGAATTTTCTGGAAAAACTGATCCTGCCCAACGTGCTGCGATTCCTGGAACATCATATGTTCAAACAGATGTGCAAAGCCGGTTCTTCCTTTAACTTCACGATTAGAACCAACATGATACATTACCGCAACCGAAACGATCGGATCGGATTTGTCATCGTGGAGAATAATCTCCATTCCGTTTTTCAAAGTATATTTTTCGTTCTCAATTTTAAACTCGGAAGTTTGCGGTCCACAAGCTGCAATAAAAAGCATTGCGAAAACTGAGAGTATCAACATTATTGATTTTGGGCTCATTGTGCCTCCGATTAGATAAATCATATTATTTCTTAAAATGAGTAGTTAATTGAACAAAATAACCAGTAAACTTCAACTTATAAGGGATGAGCGGTTAAGTATTTATCTTATTGGTAAAAGTAAATATTGGAAAAGGTAAGCAATTTGCCAAGGGTAAGCTGGGTGCTTTAGTAAATTTAGTTTCTGTTGCACATCTGTCCAAAACCTTTTTAGTTGAATTTCGAATATCGACTCGTCTCGGAGACAAAGTCTACGGATTAACGAAAGTAGATTTCCGAAGTATATTTACTTCTTAAATCCCTGCCTGCCGGTAGGCAGGGTTAATCAGTGTTCGGCGTTCGTTATTCAAAAAAAAAAGAGCAATAGAATTTGTGTTATAAAATGTAACAAAGGAGTCCCCTTCAATTCTATAATGAAACCTTACAATTTTACCCGGCATACTTTTTCACCCTTCATTTAGCCAGAGTACCGTCTGTTAAGTATTTAAAACAATTGCCCGTTTTAACGAGTCTTAAGAGTAATTGGAAAATTATTTTTTTAAAACAAACCAAAATGGAGAGAACATGAAATACTTAACAACAACTGTTTCAGTACTAATTCTAATTATCACTTTATCCACCACAGCTTTTTCGGGTGATAATCCAACAAGAAAATATGAAAATTCTCAAAACACAGTTTCAAGCTTAATTGAGGGATTAAAATCAGACAATACAGGACTTAAAACTAGCTGTGCATATCTGCTGGGTGAGCTTAATGTTACCGAGGGAATAATTCCGTTAATGAGATTGTTGAGAAATGATGAGAGTGATGAAGTTAGAATATGTGCGGCTCTTGCTCTTTATAAAATTGGTACTCCAATTTCAATATTTGCAGTAAAACAGGCAATCCGGTT
>CBEPPX010000506.1:0-2094 GCA_965511205.1 uncultured Ignavibacteriales bacterium
CCATCAAATCTATTCCTTAATATAACATAGTAATAATTATATAAGGTGCCTTGTAATTGTATGCCTAAAAATGCAAGAATAGTGAATGCCAGACTAGAATCAGTGACAAACCAAATTGCTAAAAGAACGAACAAATTTAAAATAATGTCTGCAACAGAATCAAAATAACGCCCCGTATATGAAGGTGTATTGTTCAACCTGGCTAATTCACCATCTGCAGCATCTAAAATAGATTTAAAGATTAAGAAAAATGCTGCAGCCCAGAATAATCCAAATATTATGCACGCTACGGCTAATAGTCCTGAGATAATAAAACCAATAGTGACATGAATAGAGGTGAAAGTAGTTACCTTGAGTAAACTAGCAATAAATCTTGCTGCAGGTCTTCCATAATCTGAAAGATCTATAAACCTATATGCATCAGGTAATTTAGCCATTTTTACCTTTTTTATTCAGCAATTTTAATGATTGAGAGACCTGGAATTAAAATATAAATTTAGTCACTTATTTTTTCTCTAAGTTCATTTAAAGCCGGAACCGAAAAACCTCTATCATGAAAATAAATTACCTTACCATCCTGATCAAGCAATAAAACTCTCGCATTGTTAGGGTTTTCGTTTCCTGTAAATTCTTGAACTTTTGCACCGTCTCCATAGATTGTAATAACTCCGCCCCAAAGTTCTTTTGGTATTCCTTTGCGCATTCCATTATCAATTGTGGATTGAAACATTCGCGGAAACAATCCTTGAATTGTGGGGATTTCGTATGCTTTGATTTTGGTTTCGGTCATATCCAAACCAATAAACCAGCGGTCGATATCGAATTGAGAATCCTGTTCGTAACCCAAAAGTAATACTACTTGTGAACCCCTAAAATAAGTTGGCAGTTCTCGTTCTTCTTCAGTTAATGATTTACCGTTTACAGTCGGAAAATTTTCTCCAACAGGATTACGATTAACATATGTTGTTGAACAGCCAATCAAGCCGAATACAATTAATATAAACGTTATTATTTTTTTCATAACTCTTTAGTAAAATCAATGATTATATTTAATAGAACTTTATCCAATCAATATTTAACTCAAACTTACCAAGCTGTTTATCGGAAATTAGTATTCCGATTTGTTTGATATCTTTTGACTCAAGTTTAGGTTTATCAGAAAGAATCTTTCCCCTAAAAGTTGGCTTAAAGTCACTCAACGGAATTTTATATTCCTTCCATTCGCCAAGTTCCGTTTTGAACTTTGCCTGATAAGAAATTCCGTCAAAATTTATGTCTGTTCTAAATCTTAAACTATAAATGTTACCATCACCCTTAACGCGAATTGTAGCTCCCTCAAAATCTTTAAATTCATTTATTAATGAAGCTCTGGCAGAAGCAAAGCCGCCATTGTTATCGGGAGAAACCGTTCCGGAAAATTTAGCAGTGCTATCCTCGTTTATCTCAAACTGGCTGTTTGAAACACCTCCCATAACAACATCATTTACTGCTGTCCATTCACCGGAAGTTGTGGGAGAATTGAAATTAAAGATCACTGTTTGACTGTTCATTATTAAACCCATAACCGTTAAAAATATTATTGTTGTCATTTTATTTGCTTAACTCTTTTTCTATCAGTGAAGTTATTTTCTTGCCATCTGGTTTTGTTGTGCTTCTGAAACGGTCAACAATGTTTCCTTCTTTATCAATTATGAATTTTTCAAAGTTCCACTTAATAGAAGACTTACCGGTTACGGAATTATTCGTCAACAAATCGAAGAGGGGTGCTTTTTCATCTCCCTTAACATGAACTTTATCAAACATAGGGAAGGTAACATCATAATTTAGTGAGCAGAAGTTTTTTATCTCTTCATTTGTACCCGGCTCCTGTCCGCCAAAATCATTACAAGGAAAACCCAATACTTCAAATCCCTGATCTTTATACATTTCATAAATTTTTTGTAAACCTTCGTACTGTGAAGTAAAGCCACATTTACTGGCTACGTTCACAATCAGTAACACCTTGCCATTATAGTCAGATAATTTTACTTCTTGTGGGTTTATATCTTTTACGGTAAACTCACTAATGTTTGCCGAATAACTGGAAGAAGATAA
>CBEPPX010000507.1:0-2092 GCA_965511205.1 uncultured Ignavibacteriales bacterium
GTTAAGCCGAAGAAAATTTATTAATTCATTACTTGGAATTGGCGGTCTGGGAGGATTGATAGCAATAATTTACCCTACCCTTTCTTATCTCAAACCTCCCAAATTGGAAACGCCAAAAGTAAACTCGGTAAAAGCAGGATTAGCTTCAGAGTTTCCTTCAAACAGTTATAAGATTATTAAATTTGGTAGAAAGCCAGTAATATTAGTTAAAACTGACGAAGGAAGATTATTGGCACTTGCTGCAACATGCACACATTTGGATTGTATTGTTCAATACAAACAAGATACAAAGCAAATATGGTGCGCCTGCCATAATGGTGTATATGATCTAAACGGAAGAAATATATCTGGTCCCCCGCCAAAGCCACTGGAAAACTATGATGTGAAAGTAGTTAAGGATGAAATTATTATAACAACACAGGCAGGTTAAAATGTTGGAAAAAAAGGGTGCAAAAATTGAAAAATGGATTGATGATCGTTACGATATCAGCCCGTTAAAAAATTTATTGTTACATAAAAAAGTACCTGTTCATAAGTTCTCGTTTTTTTATTACTTGGGTGGAATAACTCTTTTCCTTTTTATTGTGCAGGTTATTACAGGCATTTTACTTTTAATGTATTATAAACCCGGCGAAGACAGTGCTTACGAAAGTGTACGCTTTATAGTTACAGAAGTTAATTTCGGATGGCTTTTCCGTAACGTTCATAACTGGTCTGCAAACCTGATGATCCTTTTTGCATTTGCACATATGTTCAGTGTATTCTTTACTCGTGCATATAAAAAACCAAGAGAATTAACATGGGTAACAGGAGTTATTCTATTAGGATTAGCAATGGGGTTCGGATTCAGCGGCTACCTGCTGCCTTGGAATGAACTGGCATTCTTTGCAACAAAGGTAGGAACAGACATTGCTGGAGTAATTCCCTTTATAGGTGATTCCCTAAAGGAAGTTTTGCGCGGAGGTGAAGAAGTAACTGGTGCCACTCTATCAAGGTTTTATGGAATTCACGTTGCTCTCCTTCCATTTCTAACAACAATTTTCCTTGTTGTGCATCTCTTTTTTGTTCAGAAGCAGGGTATGCACGAACCGGCAAGCTTTACAAAACTTAAGGAAGAAGAAAGGCGTTACACATCGTTCTTTCCTAACTTCGCCCTTAAAGATGCGCTGCTCTGGTTAATTGTTTTTAATGTTTTGATCTTCCTAGCACTGATTTTTCCATGGGAGCTGGGATTAAAGGCTGATCCGTTTACACCCGCACCTGCAGGCATTAAACCTGAATGGTATTTCATGTTCATGTTCCAAACTTTAAAATTCATCCCGCCTCATATTCTATTCATAGAGGGAGAAGTATTGGGAGTTTTAACATTCAGCATTGCAGGTATACTCTGGATGTTTGTTCCTTTTATGCACGTAAAAGATAAAAAGAATGCAAAAATTCAGTTAATGACTTTAATAGGAATTTTGATTGTAATATTTATTGTGGCTATGACTTTATTTGGTTATATGAGCTAATTAAAAATTATGTTTGAAATATGTTCCTTTATCAAGAGAATAAATAATACAAGTGAGGACAAAATGAGTTATACAAAACTCAAAGCTAAGAAATTCTGGTTGATGATTAGTTTAATTACACTGGTTGTTGTTCTTAGCTTATCAAACTCAATTGCACAAAACGATTTTAAAAAAGAAGATCAATGCATTGTATGCCACGAAGATAACGAGTTAATGCCTGAAGGATTTCAGGAGTATGATGTTCATTTCCAGAAGGGAATATCGTGCAAAGGATGCCATGGCGGAGATCCAACTTCTGATGATGAAGATATTGCAATGAGTACGGAAAATGGATTTACAGGAATTCCCATTCATAAGGAAATTCCGGGTTTTTGCGGTAAGTGCCATTCACACCCTGAGTACATTCGTAACTATCATCCCGGTATGGCAACCGACCAGGAATCGCAATACTATACAAGTATACATGGAGAGTTACTTAACGAGGGTGATGAAAATGTGGCAACATGCATTAGCTGTCATACGGCGCACAGCATATTACCCGCTAGCGATCCGCGTTCTACAGTCTATGCAATAAATGT
>CBEPPX010000508.1:0-2092 GCA_965511205.1 uncultured Ignavibacteriales bacterium
TACTATAATCTCATCACCTAAGCAGGCATTCGCATCTTTAGCCCAGTCTAATTTTACATAAATTGGAAAGGTTGGATTCTGCAAATTTAATTCACTATTCGGCGGCACATCATAAAACCTGTATGTTACATTATCTATATCTATGAAGAATCCGCCACAACAGGCACATTCCCTTATGTCAATGCCGGTAATTGTGCCATTACTCATAGAATCATCCCCTCCTAAAGAACAGGACACAATACTTAGTGCTGATAAGAGAAGAGCGGCAGTTATTATTTTTTTCATATTGTTACCCACCTTACATAAACCAAATATGTTTTTAGAATTTTATTTATTTGAATAGACTTAGTTGCTTGTACCCTTATTAAGTTTTTGATTATAAAGTATATAACTAAACCTCAATCAATTTTCTAGTGACAATTTCATCAATAACTATATTCATTTCAATGAAAAAATTAATGGACGAATTGTTGTTTGGCAATTATGTAGAAACACAATGCACTCCATCCGTATATACTTGCCAATTGTTAATTGAGTATTATAGAAAATAAACTTAAGTTAAACTTGTTGACTGAATGTTATTCCTCTCTGCTGACTGAAATTAAAACTGAATTAAATAATCTTACTAACTACGGTAACAAGAGAATTGTTTTTTCAAAAGAAGATAAAAAACAAGCTGAATACTTGTCAATATAAAAAAGGAGAAAGATATGCAGATAAATAACTCAATAAAATCAATAACACTTTTATTGATTCTCGTTTTGTTCTTTATTCTTGGTACCGTACTCTCAATGGCACAAGAAAAAGTAGAAGTTGTAGGAAAAATTTCTGCTACTGTTACCGAAAAATATGATTTTGATGTTGGCGATACAGAGGGTCACATTTTTCACATCAGTAAATCTGAAGGGATAAATACCAGCACCGGTAAAAATAGTATCATGGATGGTGCTTTAGTTGTTAATAATAATTTTAGCAACCTGGTAAAAGGGAATGGATCTAACCAGGGTTACATAATTTTGAACAAAGATGGGAGTACTACGGTTGCCAAATGGGAAGGGAAAGTAACTACTGTTTTATCCGGCGATATACCCAAAACAACAATGGAAGGAACTTTCACCTATATAAGCGGGACGGGTAAATTTGAAAATATTCAAGGAAGCGGTAAATTTAAAGGAATGTATATTACAGCTAACACGTACTTAGTAGATTGGGATGGAGAATACTTTATAAAAAAGTAACGGGCATTTTTTAACAAAGTTACAGGTATTCAGCTTTATTAAAATACTCCATCACGCTATTCCACTTTTTTGAAACTATGTACTTGATGATACTTACCTTCAGGGTTATCGATTCCCCAGAGTTGGCTTCCTCAGATATTATTTTAAGGAATTGTTTTTTAATTAAAGTATTCATCCAACTCCCATTTTAATGGATTTAACTCGATATAACTTCTGATATTATACAAATCTCTTTCATTTCTTATGATATGCTCATAATAATTACGCTGCCAGATTGAGTCTCCGTAAGTTTTTCGATGTGCATTAATTCGTTTAGTTACAGCGGATTTAAAACCCCGAATGATTGAACCCAACGTTTGCGACGGTGATTTAAATATATTTTCCGTAGGGGCGTAATGCGTTACGCCCTTTTCCGGGGATATATCGTTTTCGCCCTTATCCTGGGGCGAATTCAATTCGCCCCTACGCTCAATAATTATTATTCCATGGATATGATTTGGCATTATAGCATAATAATCGAGGTCTATGTTTTTTCGGATTACTGGCGTTTTCAACCATTCATCTTTAGCAATCTCACCGTAATTATTAAGTATCATTTTTCCATTTTTAACGTCTCCAAAAATAGAGCGATGATTATCTGAGCATATCGTTACATAATACCACCAGGGATTTGTGTAATCAAATTCTTCTAATCTAATTGATTTTCTGTGATGAATCTTTGGATTGAATTTCATTGTTCCCACCAATTTTATTTTATTGAATAGATTGGATTGAACACTCTCTATCGTTTACAGTTCATCATAAAGCTGTTTAAACTTCTGCAAGTCTTCCCAGCAGGGGCGTTTCCAGTTTGG
>CBEPPX010000509.1:0-2092 GCA_965511205.1 uncultured Ignavibacteriales bacterium
TAATGGTAATATTTTCATTTTTTCCTCAAGTTTAAATTTTTCTTTCATTTAAAATATTGGGTTGAAAAATGCTGAATTTGTACCTAAAAGGGTGTAAAACAGGAGACAAAATAAAACATTTTAAGTAACCCTGTTTCCTCGTTTTACTACTATCACCCCTACAATAATAAACGCTGCAGCAATAAGAATATTCAAATTTAAATCTTCACTTAAAATTAGCCATCCTAAAAAAATTGCGATAACGGGGTTTACATAAGCATAAGTAGAAACCAGCGAAAGAGGAAGGTGAGCAATTGCATAGATGTATGATGCATAACCAAAAATAGATCCGAATAAAACCAGGTATGCAGTTGCTAAAATGCCATCTGTGCTAAGCGTAAAACTGCTTAGCTCACCGAGTGATAATCCAAGTGTAACTTGCAAAGTTCCGGCAATGAGCATCTGGAAAGTTGCACTGGTTAAAGGGTCTACATTTATCTTTTTGTATTTGGAATAAATACTGCCAAGCGACCATGAAATAACCGCGCCCATCAGGCAAAAAACACCAAGCAGGTTATTACCATCCATTAAAAAATTAAAATCTGGCCCGAAGATGAGGAACACTCCAACAATACCAATAAGCAAACCAGAAATTGTGTAAAAATTAATCTTCGGTCCTTTTTTAGCCGCGCTTTCAAAACCAACCATCCAGAAAGGGAGCGTGCTTATAAGAAGCGCCGCCAGACCGCTTGGTATCCATTGCTCTGCAACTACCACTAAACCGTTTGCTACTCCAAGCAAGGCAATACCAACCACCGCAATATGTTTTAAATCATTTAAGGAAGGAAAACGCCTGCCGGTTAATTTTAAAAATGTGATAAGAATTAACCCTGCAATTATCCATCTTATTCCTGCAAATAACATTGGGGGGAGTTCAGTTACTCCCACTCTTATTGCCAAATAAGTTGTTCCCCAGATTATGCAGATTGCTATCCAGGCTGCATATGCTTTTACATTACTTTTATCCAAATGTGTGATCCGTTGAGTAAATTATTTAGAAGATGACTCTATACACAAATTTACCATTTTAATTGAATATTCAATTAAGAATGTTTGTTGTGCTTTTAATTACAAATCGCTTTACATAACTTTGAAAAATAATTTATAAATATTAATTGATAAACATCAGGATATTTTCTGATAGCAATATAGGAGAAGTAAATGACAACAATAGTAGATATACTTGGCAGGGAAATACTCGATTCGCGTGGTAATCCAACCCTGGAAGTTGAAGTAATGCTTGAAAGCGGAATCATTGGAAGGGCGGCTGTACCAAGCGGTGCTTCTACAGGCGAACACGAAGCCGTTGAGCTTAGAGATGGCGATAAAAAAAGGTACAATGGTAAAGGTGTTTTAAAAGCTGTTGAAAATGTAAATGAAAAAATTGCTGATCAGTTAATTGATTTTGATGCAGCAGACCAGGTTGGGATAGACCAGTTTTTAATTAATCTTGATGGAACAGAAAACAAAGGTGAACTTGGTGCAAATGCATTGTTAGGTGTATCCCTGGCTTGTGCAAAAGCAGCCGCCGAAACTCTTGATCTGCCTCTTTACCGCTACATTGGTGGAACAAATGCGCGAGTTCTTCCTGTTCCTATGATGAACATTCTTAACGGCGGCAGCCACGCAGATAATAATGTTGATTTCCAGGAATTTATGATTATGCCTGTTGGCGCACCAAATTTTGCAGAAGCATTAAGAATGGGCGCTGAAACATTTCATGCTTTAAAATCTGTTTTAAAAGGAAAAGGTTATAACACTGCTGTTGGAGATGAAGGCGGCTTTGCACCAAATCTAAAATCGAATGATGAAGCAATTGAAGTTATACTTGAAGCAATAAACAAAACAGGTTATAAAGTTGGCGATGAAATTTCTATCGCACTGGATCCAGCTTCAAGCGAATTCTACTTAAAAGATAAAAATGTTTATCATCTCTTCAAGTCCGATAATTCTGAAAAATCCTCTGCTGAAATGATAGAGTATTATGAGAACTGGGTAAAGCAATATCCAATAGTATCAATTGAAGATGGTTTGGCTGAAGATGATTGGGATG
>CBEPPX010000510.1:0-2091 GCA_965511205.1 uncultured Ignavibacteriales bacterium
GGTTTTCTTCCAACAGACATCAATACATATTCATATTCATCCTCTTTAACTTTTCCATGCTTATCTTCAATTTTTACTTTTAACCCGTTCTTAGTTTCTTTCATCTCAATCACTTTAGAATTTAACATCACATCCTCAAAGGAAGATTTAATTCTTTTAGAAAGATGTGCGACAAGATCTTTATCAGCCCCGGGCAGCAAACTATCCAGCATCTCCACTACTGAAACCTTGCTTCCGAGTGCGCAGTAAACGGACCCAAGTTCCAAACCAATGTAACCGCCACCTATTACAAGTAAGTTCTTTGGAATTACCGGAAGCTCAAGGGCAGTTTTGGAATTTAATAATCGAATACTCTTTATATCCAAAGATGGAATTGTAGCAACTCTTGATCCTGTGGCAATTATTATCTTTTCAAAAGTAAGTTCTTCAGTTTTGTCATCGTATTTATCAAGCTTTAAGGTAGATGAATTTACAAAGCTTGCTGTGCCTCGTATAAAATTTATTTTTCTTTGCTTTGATAAAACACCAAGTCCCCCAGTTAGTTTTTTAACTACACCATCTTTCCAATTTCTTAACTGATTAAGATTAATTTTGGGTTTACCAAATTCAATTCCCCAATTTTTTGCTTCCTCAGCTTCGTTGATGAGTTTTGCTACATGAAGTAATGCCTTCGAAGGAATACATCCACGGTACAAACAAACACCCCCGGGATTTTCTTCTTTATCAATTAGTGTAACATCCATTCCCAGATCGGCAGCAAGAAACGCTGCGGCATAACCACCGGGACCAGCTCCTATAATTGCAATTCTTTTACTCATTTTCTTCTTTTTACAATATTTTTAATGGTTGTTCCAATGCTTCAACTATAAACCGTAAAAAGCGAGCTGCATCTGCACCATCAATAATCCTGTGGTCATACGAAAGTGAAAGGGGTAACATTAACCTTGGTTTAAATTCATTTTTTTCATTATAGATTGGTTCATAGCTTCCGCGGGATACACCAAGTATTGCAACTTCAGGTGAATTAACAACAGGCGTAAATAAAGTCCCACCTATTCCGCCAAGATTAGTGATTGTAAAACAACCGCCCTGCAAATCTTCAAGTGATATTTTCTTCTCTCTTGCTTTTTTGGCAAGCTCGCCCATTTCAACGGATAGTTCAATCAAATTCTTTTCATCAACATTCTTTATTACAGGTACCATCAATCCGTACTCTGTATCAACAGCAACTCCAATGTTAAAATATTTTTTATAAATTATCTCTTTCGAATCCATATCAATGCTGCTGTTAAACTGCGGGAATTCTTTAAGCGCAGCAATAATAATTTTTAGCAGGATTGAAGTTATTGTTAGTTTACCGCCGGCTTTTTCAACCTCAGGATTATATTGCTTCCTGGATTTTTCCAGTTGAGTGATGTCTGCTTTATCGTGCTGAGTAACGTGCGGAATAGTAGTCCAGGCATAGCTGAGATGTTCAGCAGTTACTTTGCGAATTTTTGTCATTTCCACTTTTTCAATCGCACCGAACTTACTGAAATCAGGAAGTGTTTTTTGTTTTATTCCAATTCCTGTATCAGTTTTTCTCTCTGCGTGAAGTTTTTTAGAATGAGCTTTCACATCATCCATGGAAATTCTTCCACCAGGATCCGTTCCTTTCACTTCATTAATATCCACACCTATTTCACGAGCAATCCTTCTCACGGAGGGAGCCGCAGGCGCAGCGCCTTTTATCATCTCTGGTTGCGAATCAATTTCACCGGGTTTCAATTTAGCAACTTCACCTTTTGGGATAGCCGTATTTTTTTCCAACTTCGCAACTTCTTCCGTGTCTCTGTCGGGGATAGTCTCTTTAATTTTGGGAACAGGTGATGTGGTTGTTTTAACTTTTATCAGCACGTCTCCAACGTTCGCTGTTTCATTCACTTTAGCCAATACTTCAATAATTTCTCCTTCAACAGAAGAGGGCACTTCAACGGTTGCTTTATCAGTTTCGATTTCTATAATTCCCTGGTCTATTTGAATGAAATCACCTGCCTTTACAAGAACAGCAATCACATCTGCCGATTCAATATTTTCACCTAATTCGGGTAA
>CBEPPX010000511.1:0-2077 GCA_965511205.1 uncultured Ignavibacteriales bacterium
TGAAAAAATATTTTTCATTTATATTAATTGTGCTAATATTTTCCTGGTGCAATTTATTTGGTCAGGGGGAAGGTGGACCCGAACCTCAAGTATTTCAATCTGTATATAACGATACATCACCACCACTAACGGAGTTAGTTAAAACTCCTGTTAATCAAATACATTGGGAGGATGGCATTGTTCCACTTTTAATTGATCCCCCGCAATATGCTGACCAGTACGAATATGATCCGGGACTTCAGCTTGTCGATGGATCTAACGCTCTTGGAATTATTGTGCAAAACTGGCAAGGAATTTCAGCTTCAGGGTTTGCACCACCGGATCCGAGCGGTGCTGTTGGACCAAACCATTATATGGAGATGGTAAATAGTCGTTTTCAAATTTGGAATAAGACAGGAACTTCGCTTCTCGGTCCTTCAAGCCTTGGTACAATCTGGGCAGGTTTTCCTGGTCCCTGGTCTAGTAGTCTAAATGATGGAGATCCCATAGTGCTTTATGATGAAGCAGCTGACAGGTTCTTTGCAAGTGAATTTTCGCTTCCAAATTTTCCGAGTGGACCGTTTTACATGCTAATTGCAGTATCTCAAACTAATGATCCTACCGGTTCCTGGCATCGATATGGGTTTACATTTACAAATATGCCGGATTATGAAAAGTACGGTATCTGGTCTGATGGATATTATATGTCGGCAAATTCTTTCTCGTCAGGTTCATTAAACTTTATTGGTGCCGCAGCAGTTGCCTTCGAAAGAACCCAAATGCTAAGCGGTCTACCTGCACAGATGGTATTTTTCCAAAATTCCAGTGCAACAACCTGGTCCTTACTTCCTTCAGATAATGATGGTGCTGCACCTCCGGGAGGAGCCCCAAATTATTTTACACAGATCCATGATAATTCGCGTTATGGAGGTACTGACGGACTTGATGTTTTTCAATTTCATGTAGATTGGGTGACTCCGGGTAATTCTACATTTACCGGACCTACTTTTATTACTACTTCACCATACAGTGGAGTTAACGGTATCCCTCAGCCAGCTCCGGGATCAACTCTGGATGATCTTGATGTTATGACAATGAACCGATTAAATTATAGAAACTTTGCTTCTCATCAATCTATGGTGGTTTGCCATACAGTTGATGCAGGTGGGAGCCGCGCAGGTATGAGGTGGTATGAATTAAGAAATACAGGGAGTAGCTGGTCCATGTTTCAACAAGGAACTTATGCACCTGCAGATGGTCATGAGAGATGGATGGGTAGTATTGCAATAAATTCAAACGGAGATATCTGTCTCGGTTATTCAGTTTCAAGTACATCACTTATGCCGGAGATCAGATTTACCGGAAGGTTAAGTGCTGATCCTTTGGGTACAATGCCTATTACGGAAGAAACTATTTTTTCCAGTTCAGGTGTACAAACAGGACTATCAAGATGGGGCGATTATACACAAATGAGTGTTGATCCTGCCGATCCGGAAGTTTTTTGGTATGTTAACCAGTATCAACCTTCTACAGGAGGTTTTAACTGGCGAACAAGAATTGCTTCAATTGATTTTGCCCTCGTTCCGGTAGAGCTTACTTCATTTAGTGCTATTTCAGCGAACGATGAAGTAGAACTTAACTGGAGTACTGCTACCGAAACAAATAACCAGGGCTTTCAGATTGAAAGAAAATCTGGTAATTCTGAATTTGAAGAAGTTGGTTACGTAGCCGGCTTTGGAACAACAACCGAAGCTAAATCTTACTCATTTGTGGATGCCGGCGTAACTGTTGGTTCTTACACCTACCGTTTAAAGCAGATTGATTTTAGCGGTAAATTCGAGTACACCCCTGAAGTAAATGTTGATGTTACTGCTCCGATTGAGTATGCTTTAGAACAAAATCATCCAAATCCTTTCAACCCGAGTACAATGATTAAATATTCAATAGCTGAAGATGGTTTTGTTAAAATAGCAGTTTACAACCTAACAGGAGAAGAAGTTGCTTTACTGGTGAACTCCCAGCAGAAAGCCGGCAAATATGAAATTGATTTTAATGCAGGTAATCTGGCAAGTGGTGTTTATATCTACAGAATGGAATC
>CBEPPX010000512.1:0-2077 GCA_965511205.1 uncultured Ignavibacteriales bacterium
CCCACCTTCATTTGAAATAAATTACTAATATTTTAATTGTAATTATTCTTATCTATTGTTAGTTTTAGCGGATTCAAATAAAATTCATCACTAAATGAGAAGAATATTTGATCCTTAAATACTATAATATTTTTAACTACAGTTCCATTGTTCTCGTATTCCTGCTTTTAATGGCAATGCTCTTTAACCTTGTGCCCACAGAACTGTTTATGCCGTTATTATATATTGGCATTGCGATTTTAGTATTAAGAATAATTCTAAGGATATATTTAGTTTCGTACAACAAAAAATTGCAAAAAGGAGAATAAGATTTCGAACCTTCCAAACGAACAAATGGCAGACTAAATGCAAAAGTATTAATACTTAACCAAAGTTACGAACCTTTAACTGTTTGCAATACCCGGAAGGCAGTAATCCTTATGTACCTGGGAAAAGCAGAACCTGTATTGAACGACAACAGTAAAGCAATCCATTCAGTTTCTATAAATTATCCCTGGCCCAGCATTATTCGATTAAGCCGCTACATTCGTGTGCCCCACAAAAAAGTTGTACTTACAAGAAAAAATATTTTAAGAAGAGACGGCTATAAATGCAGTTACTGCGGAAGAGGCGATCTCACACTTACCATCGATCATATAGTGCCGAAAGCAAGGGGCGGAACCGATTCCTGGGATAATTTGATATGCGCTTGTACAAAATGTAATAATAAAAAAAGTGACAGGACTCCTGAAGAAGCAGAAATGAATTTGCTAAAAAAACCATTTAAACCCAGCCATCTTATGTTTATTAAAAATGTGGTTGGCAAAGTTGATGAAAAATGGAAACCATATTTATATCTTACCTGATCTGATTTCAATCCATTTTATTCTGACTTCAGTAAATTATCCTCATTATTCTTATCTTTGTTGATTAAATTCAAAACGTAATAACACTTATGCAGAAGAAGAAAATACTTAGCGGTATGCGCCCAACCGGCAAATTACATTTGGGTCATTATGTTGGAGCTTTAGAAAACTGGGTAAAATTGCAGGATGATTACCAGAGCTATCATCTTATTGCAGATTACCACGTTCTTACAACCGATTTAAATACAGATGATATTTATCAGAATTCCATTGAGATGCTTATCGATTGGCTTGCTTCAGGGCTCGATCCTGTAAAAAGCCCGATGTTCAGGCAATCACAAATTAAAGAGCATACTGAGCTAAATTTAATTTTTGGAATGTTAGTTACTGTAAGCCGTCTTGAAAGAAATCCTACTGTAAAAGACCAGGTAAGAGATCTGCATATAGATAATGTGATCTTCGGGCATCTCGGTTACCCGGTTCTTCAAGCAGCTGATATTCTTCTTTACAAAGGTGAAGCGGTTCCGGTTGGAGAAGACCAGGTTCCTCATGTTGAAATGTCCCGCGAAATTGCAAGAAAATTTAATAACCAGTACGGTGTTGTTTTTCCTGAACCGGAACCGCTGCTTACAAAATTTGCACGATTGCCGGGTCTTGATGGAAATACAAAAATGAGTAAGTCCTTAGGCAATACTATTTTGCTCTCGGATGAAGCAGAAACAGTAAAAGCAAAACTGAAGAAAGCAATTACCGATCCGCAGAAAGTTAGAAGAAACGATCCGGGAAGACCGGAAGTTTGTTTAATATTTTCTTACCATCAAAAATTTAATCCTGAAGAAATTCCGGAAATAGAAAGTGGCTGCCGATCGGGAGAGCTTGGTTGTGCTGATTGTAAAGCGAATTGCTCATTAAAAATATCATCCTTCCTGGAACCAATAATTGAAAAACGTAAATACTATGAAAAAAACTTAAACGAAGTGAAAGATATTTTAATAGATGGCGAAGAAAGAGGAAGACAAGTTGCTAAAGCAACAATGAATGATGTGAGAGAAAAAATGAAATTTGGTTGATTGTGTACAAGATTAAATTAGAAACATTTGAAGGACCGCTCGATCTGCTCCTCTTCTTTATTAAGCGGGATGAACTGGATATTTACGATATTCCTATTTCTTCTATTACAAAAGAATTCCTGGAATATGTAAACCTTATTAAGATACTCGACCTGGAACTTG
>CBEPPX010000513.1:0-2069 GCA_965511205.1 uncultured Ignavibacteriales bacterium
GCAACACCCTGTTCTGTAAAGACGAATGGAGGATACCTTCTTCCGCCCCAACTTGGGGTCACAGATTGTGACCTCAAGATTTTATACTGATGGGTAGATAGCTGAAACATAAAATCCTGTGGAAATCTGTCAATATTTCTTTTTACTGCTTGTACCAGAACTTTTGTCTGTACCCCGTAAAGTTCTGCCAGATCAGAATCTAGCATAACCTTTTCTTATAAGATAAATTTTAGATGTAATTATTTCGATTGGTACAAGCGATTCGCTTTTCATTATTGTCCCCAGATTTTTGGGTTAATTGATTGAAAGAAACTTATTCAAAATTAAAAATATTATTGTTCTATTGCCAAAATATTAAAAAGTAAATTAGAAAGGAATCAACGATTCACCCTCCATTGTGAATGACTTATAGAACAGAAAAGGAAGAACCCGATATTTTTATTGCTTTAATAATTAACGGTTCGTTGTGAGACGGGGCTTTCCCCGTCTCCACTTATGGATTTTTACGCAGCTTCTGGTGTATCAAGTTTTCTTAAATCTGAGTAAAGTTCTTCTTCAGTTAATTCATGATCGGAAAGGTTACCCGCTAGATAATCCTGGTAAGCGCCCATATCAAAATAACCATGCCCGCTAAGGTTAAAGAGAATGGTTTTCTTCGTTCCTTCAACTTTTGCTATTAAAGCTTCTCTTATTACCTGTGCAATTCCATGTGTTGCTTCCGGTGCAGGTATTATTCCTTCTGAAATGGAAAATTTAATTCCTGCTTCAAAACATTCAATCTGATGTAAAGCGCTCGCTTCAATTATTTTATCTTTAAGAAGCTGACTTATAATTGCACCTGCACCATGGTAGCGCAAGCCGCCAGCATGAATTGGTTCTGGTACAAAGGTATGACCCAAAGTGTACATAGGAATGAGCGGAGTTAAACCAACAGTATCTCCAAAGTCGTAACGAAATTCACCTTTAGTAAGTTTAGGACATGAAGCGGGTTCAACAGCAATACAGCGTATGTTTTTATTTTCCTGGAGATTGTAACGGAGAAAAGGGAAAGCGAGCCCTGCAAAGTTAGAGCCGCCTCCAAATGGAGCAATAATAAGATCAGGAAAATCACCAGCTATTTCCATCTGCTTTATTGCTTCCTGCCCGATAACTGTTTGGTGCATCAGAACATGATTTAACACACTGCCGAGCGAGTAGTTAGTTCCTTCTTCGGTTGCAGCACGTTCAACAGCTTCTGAAATTGCAATGCCGAGACTTCCGGGAGAGTTGGGATCCTGAGCTAATATTTGTTTGCCTGCGTTTGTTCTGTTGCTGGGTGAAGCTATAACTTCTGCACCGAATGTATTCATCATAACTTTTCTGTAAGGTTTTTGGTCATAACTTATCTTTACCATGTAAACCTCGCACTCAAGTTCAAACTGCGCACAGGCAAAACTTAAAGCACTTCCCCACTGCCCGGCACCGGTTTCGGTTGCAAGTTTTTTAGCGCCTTCGTTTTTGTTGTAAAACGCCTGTGCAATAGCAGTGTTTGGCTTATGAGAGCCGGTGGGGCTAACACCTTCATATTTATAATAGATCTTTGCTGGTGTGTCTAAAAGTTTTTCAAGTCCTGTAGCGCGGTAAAGAGGTGAGGGTCTGTAGAGTTTGTATATGTTCCGTACTTCATCAGGAATTTCGATAAATCTTTCCTGCGAAACTTCCTGCTTTATAAGCTCCATAGGGAAGAGTGGTGCAAGGTCTTCCGGTCCGATTGGCTTTTTAGTACCAGGATGAAGTGGCGGAAGGGTTGGGTTTGGCATATCTGACTGGATGTTGTAATAATAATCGGGTATATCCGATTCATCTAGAAGAATTTTTTTAGCAATACTCATGTTGGTACTCCTTTGATTTTAACCATGGCTCTTTAGCACATGGGTGAAAATAAGTTGATAATCGCCGATGGCGAATTATTGAATTAAAGATTTAAACAGAAATATGTGAACAAACGAATGTTTGCTTATAGATTAGCGGCGCCAGCCACGCCATGAAAGGGTGTTGGAAAGATTTAAAATTCGATATTTAGAAAATGT
>CBEPPX010000514.1:0-2060 GCA_965511205.1 uncultured Ignavibacteriales bacterium
ACTCCGTTTATCCGAAAGATAAATAATTTATTTGAGATCATTTCTATAAAATTATTGCTTTAAATCTATAAAAATAAATTTTATTTAAAGTTATTAGTCCATCATCTAATATAAATTTATGGAGAATACCGAAAATATAAAGTTTGATTAAAGTTAAGTGTTTTAATAATTTCATTATAAGTTAATTAAAAATGTTTTTTAAAATTTAAAATTATGAATGGTATCATCAATGGGAGTTTGCAAATGAGTTATGATAAATTTAGAATAAAACCAAACACTAAATTAAACCTCTTAAAAATCAGCACATCGGATGCCGGCGAGTTTAAGACAAAAAAAGATGCTGTTGATCTTCTTAAAGATAACATTAAGAAGATGATTGAATTACAGGCGGAACTTTATGCGCAGGATAAATTTGCAATGCTGCTTGTTTTCCAGGCAATGGATGCCGCTGGGAAAGATGGAACAATAAAGCATGTTATGAGCGGACTAAATCCGCAGGGAACGCAGGTTTTTAGTTTTAAGCAGCCATCTAAGGAAGAACTTGATCATGGTTACTTGTGGCGAATTAACAAAGCGCTGCCGGAAAGAGGGAGGATTGGAATATTTAACCGCTCGCATTATGAAGAAGTGTTGGTTGTACGGGTTCACGATTTTATTAAGGGCCAGAAAATCCCTGAGAAGTTTAAAAATGCTAATATCTGGAAACAGAGATATAAACAGATTAACGACTTCGAAAAATATATTTATGAGAACGGAATAATAATTCTAAAATTCTTTTTGCACGTTTCTAAAGAGGAGCAGAAACAAAGATTTTTAAAACGAATTAATAATCCAGCTAAAAACTGGAAATTTTCTAAAGGCGATATTGATGAAAGAGGATTTTGGAAAGAATATCAAAAAGCGTATGAAGATGCTATTTCTGCAACAAGCAAATTACATGCACCCTGGTTTGTGGTTCCTGCAGATAAAAAATGGTTTACACGATTAGCCGTTTCCGAAATTATAGTTGGAGCGATGGAAAAACTAAAACCTGAATTTCCGAAGCTTGGCAGGAAACAATTAGTAGAATTAGAAAAGTCGAAAGAAATATTATTGAAAGAGAGAGAATAAAACCATATATTGAAATCCCTCACCCTTAAAGTCCCCCGTTAATCTTATTCTCTTTGAAAAAAGAGAGTGGGAGGGGGACTGTTTTTCCATTCTTACGAATTAGAAAGAATTAGCAAAAGAAAAATCCGGTCGTTTAATCTTAGAACAACTCGTTTATTCTTTCCGGCGGTCTTGCAAGAATTGCTTTCTTTCCTTTTTCAATAATCGGTTGTTGTACAAGATCAGGATTTTTAATCATCAAATTAAGAATTTGTGCTTCGGTGTAATTCTTATTTTTAAAATCTAATTCTTTATAAGCTTTTTCATTTTTCCTTAACAATTCTGAGGGTAGCATATTCATCTTATCCAGGAGTGCTTTTAGTTGTGCCCTTGTAAAAGGTTGTACATAATAATTCACCTTTTCGAAATCCACTCCGTTTTCTGTTAGAGCTTTTACAACTTTGCGACAGGTTGTACAGGTTGGTTTTTCGTAAACGGTAATTTTAGCCATCAAATAATCTTTCTAACTTAGTGTTAAATAATAAATTGCTTCTAATCATCAAAATATAACTATTTTGTAAATCTTTATTATAAAAGCCATTTTTCATATATTTCAATCCCGATAAATCGGGACAAAGCTTATTATGAACATATACAAAAACCTTCAAAATACTATTGAAACCAAAGGCGCTGCTTACCTGGTTTTATTAGATCCGGATAAAGTATCGGGTGAAAAACTGGTGCGGTTTCTGCATCACTGCGAAAAATCGGGTGTTGATGGTTTTTTAATCGGCGGCAGCTTAATGATGAACAATGGCTTTGATTCATTTATTGAGAAGGTTAAAGTAGAAACTTCGCTTCCTGTAATAATATTTCCCGGTGGCGTAAACCAGGTTTCGCCGGTTGCGGACGCAATTTTATTTTTATCAGTTATCAGCGGAAGAAACGCGGAACATCTTATAGGCAAGCAT
>CBEPPX010000515.1:0-2055 GCA_965511205.1 uncultured Ignavibacteriales bacterium
CAGTCATCGCAGGTGAGGTAGAGATCAGCAAGAAACTGCATTTCAACTTTTATAAACCCATCGCCGGTACATGTTTCACATCTTCCCCCAGGAACATTAAAGGAAAAGTACCCTGGTTTGTAACCCCTTGCCCTTGCCTGGTGTGTTGATGCAAACAATTCTCTTATATGTTCAAAAGCTTTAACGTAACTAACAGGGTTTGATCTTGGAGATTTACCAATTGGGGACTGATCAACAATTTCAATCTCATCAATAAACTGTGTTCCTTTTATGTCATCAAATTTACCGATGCTGGAGGGCGCTCTTCCAAAAAGTTTTGCAACACCAGCGTATAAGATATTATGGATCAGTGTACTTTTTCCTGACCCGCTTACCCCTGTAACAACCACAAATTTGTTAAGGGGAATATCTATGTTGATGTTTTTAAGATTATTCTGCCTTGCACCAATAATCTGAATAATCTTTGTTTTCTTTTTATTCCTTTTTTGGGGGATGGGAATATTAAATTCGCCCGATAAATACTTTGCTGTTAAAGAATTTTTATTTTTTATTAGCTCATTATAAGATCCTGATGCAACCAGCTCGCCGCCCTTCAAACCGGCTTTTGGTCCCATATCAAATATGAGGTCAGCATTTTTCATCATTTCAGGATCGTGTTCAACAATCAACACTGTGTTACCTATATCTCTAAGATTTTTAAGTAATTTTATCAATCTTAAATTATCCCTTGGATGAAGACCAATCGTAGGTTCATCTAAAACATAAAGAGTTCCTACAAGTGAAGAACCAAGCGATGTAGCAAGGTTTATCCGCTGAGTTTCTCCACCCGAAAGTGTGCTGCTTAGCCGGTCCATTGTAAGATAACCGATACCAACATTGTTTAGGAAGGTTAACCGCTTGATTATTTCTTTAAGAACACGCTCCCCTACCATCGAATCGTATTTGGAAAGTTTTAGTTCGCTAAAGAATCCCAATGATTGCTCAATCGGGATTTCAACCACATCGTAAATTGATTTTCCATCTATCTTAACCTGCATTGCTTCCCTTCTTAAACGGGAACCTTTACAGGCAGAGCATGTTGTATAACCCCTGTACCTGCTAAGCAAAACCCTGATGTGCATCTTGTAGGTTTTACTTTCCAACTTTTCGAAGAACTTACTTATTCCTTTAAAAGTGCCAAATCCTTTTCTTATTAGGTTAACCTGATTTTCTGTTAAATCTTTGAAAGGAATATTAATCGGAATGCTAAATGCTTTTGCGTTCTGTATTAATTCTCTAACATGCGAGCTGTACTTTGCTGAACGGAAAGGAGCTATAGCGCCATCCATTATACTCAGATTTGGATTGGGTACAACCAGGTTCATATCTATCCCGATTGTTTTACTGAATCCCTGGCAAACCGGACAAGCACCAAACGGATTATTGAAAGAGAAAAAACGCGGTTCCGGCTCTTCATATTTAATTCCACAGCACTCATAGAATTTATTAAATTCTTTCATCCCGCCGGTATCTGCATTTATAATTACCAGCCGGTTTTCACCTTCTTTAAATGTAACTTCTATTGAGTCCGATAATTTTTCCCTGATCTTTTCTTTAGTTACGGTAAATCTTTCAATAACAACCTTAACATCCTTTTTCTTTTTAGGAAGGATATCATCTTCATTCAGATCAACTAACTTCTTGTTAAAATAAACCCTAAAGAAACCTCTTTTTTTAAGCAAGTCTATCTCTTCTCTAATTGAATGTCCTTCATGCTCGTGGAGGGGAAAACCGAGATAGAATTTTGTTCCTTCCGGTTGCTTTTCAAGCCAGCGGCTAACGGTTCCCGTGGTAGCTCTTTTTACTTCTTTACCGCATTCAAAGCAGATAGTCTTGCCAATACGCGCAAAGAGTAAGCGAAGATAATCGTAAACCTCGGTGGTTGTTCCAACCGTGGAGCGGGGATTGCGTGCACCAGTTTTTTGTTCAATAGCTACTGCAGGACTTATACCCTGAATAAGATCAACATCCGGTTTGTTCATTCTTTCCAGGAACTGGCGTGCGTAAGAGGAAAGA
>CBEPPX010000516.1:0-2054 GCA_965511205.1 uncultured Ignavibacteriales bacterium
ATTATGGGTGATTTGTGTAAGGGATGGATGGTGGCAGATGTTGTAGCAATTCTTGGCAGTATCGATATTGTTTTAGGAGAGATTGACAGATGATATACGATTGGCTTTTCGAAGTAACCGGCAGTGGATTGTTAGCAGCTTTTATACAAAGCTGGTTACCCCTTTTACTTTTCATTCTTCCGTTTGTGTTAGTTGCCGTACTTGCTGAACGAAAAGTATCTGCACACATGCAAGATCGGCTTGGACCGATGCGCGTTGGTTATCATGGTATTCTTCAAACTATAGCTGATCTTATAAAACTTCTGCAAAAAGAAGATATTACAGCTTCTGCAAATGATAGGAAACTTTTTAATCTCGCTCCCCTGCTGGTTTTTGCCGGAAGTTACGCCGCATTTGCAGCAATACCATTTTCAGGTGCGTTTATCGGTTCTCAGATAGAACTCGGATTGATCTATATAGTTGCCGTTACCGGGTTGGTTGTTGCAGGAATATTAATGGCTGGATGGGCTTCAAATAATAAGTATTCACTTTTAGGTGCAATGAGAGCTGCTGCGCAGATTATTAGCTACGAAATTCCTACACTGCTGATAATACTTACTGTTATAATGATAACGGGCACGGTTAACCTTCATACATTAAGTGAAATGCAAACCGGGTACTTCTGGAATTGGATGATACTTGGCGGACCAGAATTTGGTTTACAGAAATTTTTGCTTATTCCATTTATGATGATGGGATTTCTTATAATTTTTACTAGCCTGCTTGCAGAAGTAAACAGAACTCCATTCGATATTCCGGAAGCAGAATCAGAACTTGTATCAGGTTTCCACACTGAATATTCCGGGATGAAGTTTGCTATGTTTTTCCTAGCAGAGTATGCCAATATGTTTGCTGTCTCTGCAATAATTGCAGTCTTATTTTTCGGCGGTTTCCAATCTCCGTTTGGTTATCTTGGAAATTCGCTTGGCTGGGAATGGCTTGTTCCATTCGAACAGTTTTTCTGGTTCACAATAAAAGGTTTATTCTTTATATTCGTGCAGATGTGGCTGCGATGGACTCTTCCAAGATTCAGGGTTGATCAGCTAATGGCATTTTGCTGGAAGTATATGATACCGTTTGCATTTGTAATTTTAATAATTGTTGGATTGATCACAGTATTATAGAATGATAAATTATTTTCAAAAATTCTGGGGAGGCTTGTTCACGATTTTAATCGGGATGAGGGTTACGTTTAAACATATGTTTGTTCCTGCGGTAACTATACAATATCCTACTGTAAGACCTGAACTTCCAGAGCGCGAACGCAATCGTCTTTATGTTAATATGGATGACTGCATTGGCTGCGATCAATGTTCACGAGCATGTCCTGTTTCCTGTATTCATATTGAAACTGTAAAATCGATTCCGGGTGAAGATCTTGGTATAACTTCTAATGGGAAAAAGAAAGCACTCTGGGTAACAAAATTCGATATCGATATTGCAAAATGCTGCTATTGCGAATTGTGTGTATTTCCATGTCCAACAGATTGCATTTATATGACAGACGTTTATGAATTTTCTGAGTTCGAAAGAAGTAATTTTATTTACGATTTTGTAACATTAACACAAGAAGAAATAGCAGATAAGAAGAAAAACTTCGAAGAAATGCAGGCAAAAAAGGAAGCCGAAAAAGCAGCTGCAGCAAAAAAAGCTGCAAAAAAGGATGAGCCGGAAGAAAAACCAGATAGTGAAAAGGAAGAAAAGTAAATGGGCGTTTACGAAATAATATTTTACCTGTTTGCTGCAGTTACACTTGTTTCAGCAGTGTTTGTTGTTACAAGCAGGAATATTGTACGCGCAGCTTTTAACCTGCTATTTACCTTCTTTGGAGTTGCAGGAATTTATGTGCTGCTCGGGGCAGACTTTGTAGCAATCGTACAGTTAATAGTTTACGTTGGCGGCATACTTATACTTTTAATCTTCGGTGTTATGATAACAAATAAAATAACAGAAGTTGATATTAAAACCGGAACTATTCATACCCTTCCTGCTGCAATCGGAGTCGGTTTGTTCAC
>CBEPPX010000517.1:0-2047 GCA_965511205.1 uncultured Ignavibacteriales bacterium
ACAAAATCTGCATGGTGTACTATGATTGCTTCAACACTACGCTTTGCATCATCTCCTTCTTTTGCGTGATAGGCAATTATATGCTGAACTTCCGGTGGAAGATCAAATCTATCAGCGAGAGCAACACCGCTAAAGGGATGCCTTAACAACTTACCAGCTTTGCTGGTTGTAAGTTTTCCATCTACTTTATCATACTCTAAAAGTTTTCCTATATCAATTAAGATAGCGCCGGCAATAAGTAGATCCATATTAATTTGAATTTCATCACCAAAGTTTTCTTTCATCCGCTTTGCAATATCAACAGATAGCTGAACACAAGTGCGCTTATGATTTATAAAAGAAACGCTACAATCTTTTATAAGAAGAGAAAATGGTATAACTTCCAGGTCTTCTGGAGTAAGTACGCTCTTCTCAACTGCATAAACCCAGCAATCAAGAACTTTGGTTTTTAATTTTCCATCTTTAATCCATTCAATCTCAGGCCATATTTTATTTACTTTTTCGTGCATCTTACTTTCCTTTGATTTTATTTAGTCATTCTTAAAGTAGCATAGCGAAATGAAGAATCTTTCGAAAATCTTTGAGTAGATTCTTCGTTACGCTCAGAATGACAAATTACAGCTTACTAATTACCTCATTGGTAATTTGTTGTGTAGTTGCAGCACCTTTTGAAATTGCTTCAGCACTTCCTTTTAATTTCATCATATCGTACGATTTAACTTTTCCTTCTTCCACAACTTTAGCAATTGCTAACCTTATTTTACTAGCAATTTCTTGTTCCCCGATATAATCCAACAACATACATGCACTTAAAAACATGGCAATTGGATTCACAATTGATGGATTAAGATCTGCATACTTTGGAGCGGAACCGTGGGTTGGCTCGAAAACCGCAACTTCATCACCTATATTAGCACTGCAGGCAAATCCGAGACCGCCAACCAAGCCTGCAAAACCATCACTGATTATATCGCCAAACATATTTTCCGCAACTAGTACACCATACGTTTCCGGATTTTTTGTTAGCCACATCATTTGTGCATCAATATTTGTATCCCACAAATCGATCTCGGGATAATCTGCTGCTATCTCTTTTGCAATTTTGTACATCATTCCGGAAGTTTCTCTTAGCACGTTTGGTTTCTCACAAACAGTAACATTCTTGTAACCAAATTTCTTTGCATATTCAAATCCAGCTTTAATAATTCTTGTGCATCCGTTTTTAGAAACTATTCTTGTAGAGATTGCCATTTCATTACTAGGAACGTGTTTAAATGCTTTCATTTTTGGATGAGTTTCCAATGCATCGCGAACAATTTTTGGTGGATTAGTCCATTCAACTCCTGCATATAATCCTTCAGTATTTTGGCGGAAGATCACTGCATTTACTAATGGTTCTTCAAAACCGCCTTTAGCATCTCTTCTTATAAAATTTAGTGGATTACCTTTAAATGATTGACAAGGACGAATGCATTTATCCAAATTAAAATGTTGTCTTAATCCAACAATAGGACTAAAATAAACTAATCCTTTATCCTTCAGCGATGGATCAAGTTCCATTACAGCAGCATCCTTCGGTTTACTTGTAATAGCACCGAACAAGCCAATTTTATGTTTTTCTAACAAATCTATTGTTCTTTGCGGAAGAGCGTTCCCTTCCTTGCACCAAAATTCCCAACCAATATCACCGTGAATATATTCTGCTTCAAAACCTGTAGCTTCTAATAAACGAATGGCTTCTTGTAGTACTATTTTTCCGATACCATCTCCCGGCATACTTACAATTGTTCTCTTCATACTTAAATTTCCTTAAAAACGATTTAAAAAATGTACTTCAAACTTAGATAAATGGTAAAATGTAAGCAAGAAATGATTCTACATCTGGACTGATTCTAATCTTAAATTTAGATCAGCAATCTAGATCACTATATTTTGAATTGATATACTAATTGCCTAAAACTTTCATATAAAAGTATTAAATTGTACTAATAGATGAACAATTCTAAAGTATTTAGGGTTTGTTATTAGAGTGAATCAATTCAAAATA
>CBEPPX010000518.1:0-2047 GCA_965511205.1 uncultured Ignavibacteriales bacterium
GTTTTTGATTCGGAAAGAACAAAGTTATTGGAAGAAATTAATTATCCAATGGTTATCCAGGGCGGAGTGATTTTCAGGGGAAGAGTATCGGTTACAAATGGTGAGTTTACCGCGAGCTTCGTTGTTCCAAAAGATATTTCATACGAAAATCAAAATGGGAAAATAATTTTCTACTTTTTTGATCCAGAATCTGATGGACTTGCTTATACAAATAAAATTATTGTTGGCGGAACCGATACAACAGTTGTAAATGATGGTGAAGGACCGGAGATAGAAATTTTATTTGATGACGTTGCCTACCAGAATGCTTACCTCGTTGGTCCACAGCCAAAACTTATTGTAAAACTTGCTGATGAAACCGGAATAAATACTACCGGTACAGGTGTGGGTCATAATATGGAAGGTATATTAAACGAAGATGGAAGTAAGCCGCTCGATTTTACAAATTACTTTACAGGCAATCTGGATGCAGGCGGAAAATCAGGTCAGATAAATTATAAATTTAGTACTTTAAGTGATGGAGATTATAATCTGCTGGTAAAAGCCTGGGATGTGTTTAATAATTTCTCCAGCGAAGAATCGTTTTTCACAGTTGTGAATGATGATGCATTAGTTATAAGAGATGTTTACAATTATCCGAATCCCTTTTCTGTAAACACAACATTTACGTTTCAGCAAAACTTAGCAAAACCAATAAATGTTAAAATTAAAGTTTATACTATAGCAGGGAGAATGATAAAAGAGATTGAAAATAATAATATTAACCAAAAATTTGTAAAGATTAATTGGGATGGAAGAGATGCCGATGGGGATGTACTGTCCAACGGCACTTATCTGTATAAAGTTTCAGTAAAAACTATTGACGGCGAATTTAGCGGTAGCGTTATTGGTAAAATGGCTGTTATAAAATAGCATATAAATTTTGCAATAGTTTTGTTCAGATTATTATTTATATTTTAGTTCTGAACAAGATTATCTTAAATATAAAGTAAACGATTTAATTATCATCGGAGGAAAATTAAAATGAAAATCATTCTTAGGATCTTGATGGTCAGCATGATGTTTATGGCTATGCCAAGAGTTATATTTGCGCAGGGTGAAGCTGCTGTTCCGTTTTTGTTACTCGCCCCCGATTCAAGATTTAGTGGTCTTGGGGAGTCTGGTTCAGGAATAGCGGATAACTCTGCAGCTATTTTTTGGAATCCTGCAGGAATCGCATTTCTTACAGGAACAGAACTAAGTATTACTCACAGTAACTGGCTGCCGGCGTTTAACCTGGATCTTTTTTATGACTTCCTGACATACAGGGGTTATATTGAAGATCTTGACGGCAGTGTGACAGCCAGTATAACTTATATGAACTTTGGAGAGTTTGTAAGAACCGGCGAAAACGATCCCACACCTTTAGGTACATTTCGTTCATTCGATGCTGCGTTAACTCTTGGGTATGCAACAAAACTTCATCCGGATTGGGGTGTAGGGATTAACTTCCGGCTTATTCATAGTAGATTGTCTCCCCAATCTGTTGGAGAGGAAGAGGGATCGGGAGTAGCAACTTCTGTTAGTTTTGATATTGCCGGAATGTGGAGACCCGAACATTTAGATATTTTCGGTTGGAATATTGATAATAGCTTAAGTATTGGTATAAATTTAAGTAACCTCGGTCCAAAAATTTATTATATAGACCAGGCGCAGGCAGATCCTATTCCTACAAATTTCCGTTTAGGTATTGCTGCGCAGTTAATCCAGGATGAATTCAACTCACTCGTGTTCAGTCTAGATTTAAGCAAGCTCCTTGTTAGCAAGACTTCCAGGCAAGTTATAGAAGGTGGCGATACTACAACCGTTTCCGAATCAGATGATTGGTACCAGGCAATATTTACTGCCTGGGGAGATAAACCATTTAGCGAAGAGTTAAGAGATATTGTTACCTCGATGGGATTAGAGTATTGGTATGGTACACCTGGTGATTTCCTCTTTGCACTTAGAAGTGGTTTCTTCTATGAAGATCCAAGTTATGGTAACAGGAAGTTTCTAACTTTTGGTG
>CBEPPX010000519.1:0-2039 GCA_965511205.1 uncultured Ignavibacteriales bacterium
CGAATTTTTAACAAATAATTCTAATAAAGTTAGTACTTATAGATTTTATTCAGTTTCAAAAAGAATGATAGACGAAAAAACAGACATGAATACGGCGCTTGCGATTGCAAAACTTGGTGTTGAAAAAAACAGGCAGGAAGTTAAAAATCCATCAAGAGAAAAACCTGAATTTTATTCTGGTAGCGAATGGAAAGAAGAAAGAGAGTATTACCTTGGTCTTAATCTATTTGCATATGGAAACATTTTATATAATATGGATGAAAAAAGTAATTCGTTATCCCCACTGGAAGAAGCGGTTGATTTAACAAGACGTGAAGACGGTTCTGTAAATGAGCTTTATTCAAAAACACTTGTGGAGAACGGTGTTTACGGAAAAGCTATTGATGAAATTTCTGCATTTATTGAAACAGGGCATGGTACGGCTATTATGAAAGACCTACTAAAAGAAGCTTACATTAATGAAAAAGGAAGTGATAAAGGTTTTGGTGAGTACGCTGCAAGATTTGAGGATACAGCAAAAGAAAAACTCAAATTAAAACTTGAAAAAGAAATTATACTGGAACGGGCACCTGCTTTTACTTTAAATGATCTTGATGGGAATATCGTTTCACTTGCTGATTACAGAGGTAAAACTGTTATCATAGATTTTTGGGCAACATGGTGTGGTCCCTGCAGGGCTTCCTTTCCCGGTATGAAAATATCCGTAGAAAAATACAGTGATAATGAAAATGTTAAATTCTTTTTTGTTAACAGCTGGGAAAGGGTTGAAGATAAACACAAAAGCGCATCTGAATTTATAGCTAAAAATGAATATCCTTTCCGGGTACTTATGGATGATGAGAATAAAGTAATAGAAATGTTTAAGGTAAGCGGTATCCCAACTAAATTTATTATAGATGGTGAAGGAAACATAAGATTTAAAAGTGTTGGTTTTCCCGGAACTGATGAGCAGTTAGTTGAGGAGATGGATATGATGATTTCAATGCTTAATTAATTTCTTAAGCTGGGTACACCACTTGTTTTTACGGCTCCTTTATGGGAGCCGTTTTATTATTCAGTAAACTTTTTATAATGTTCATACCGTTCAAAAATTTCCTTAACATACTTTACCGTCTCCTTCCCCCTACAATAACCGTTCCTTACAACCTCATCATTGTAATATTTTGGTTTTGATTTTTGCAGAAGGTAAAACTCAACATTATCTTCCCAAACATTAGGATTAACGCCGTATTTTTCTGCAAGTCTTCTTGCATCATCTATATGCCCGCGACCTACATTGTAAGAAGCAAGCACAAACTTTATTTTTTCAGTTGAGTCTTCAATAAATTCACTCCAATATTTATCAAGATAAATTAAAAACTTTGTACCGGCTTTAATATTCGATTCAGGATCGTACAAATTTGTAATGCCGTACATCTTTCCTGTTGATGGTAAAAGCTGCATTAAACCCACTGCTCCTGCCCACGATTTTACACTTGGTTTAAACTGGCTTTCCTGGTACATCTGTGATACTATCAATCTCCAGTCCCAGTTAAGCTTTTTTGCGCTTGCTTTTATAAGTTCATCATAGCCGGAAATTTTTCCACCCTTTAGCAAGAGGTATTCACTTTTAACTCTTCTTTTATAAGCGTACCTGTTTTTGTAATACCTGTTATAAGTAACTGCAAAGTATTCTGTGCTTTTAATACTATCCAGCCAATAGTTAATTGTATCCCGCAATTCAGTTGAATTCTTTTTTACACCCCATGCGATTCGTTGTGAAAGGGAGATGTCTGTTCTCACATCGATGTTATCGTGAGAAGCTTCATTTAGGAGAGCAATGTTTTCATCAGAAATTGTATAATCAATTTCACCCTTTGCTACCTGTTCAATTAAATCTTCAATTGTAAGTTCCGGATCGGCTTCAACTACGTTAATATCTCCACCAATCTCTTCCGAAAGGTTATTTAATCTTGGAATGTAAGATGATGCGCCTCGTACAACAACGGTTTTTCCAATCAACTCTACTGGATCGCGAATTAATTCTTTTTCAATTTGAT
>CBEPPX010000520.1:0-2035 GCA_965511205.1 uncultured Ignavibacteriales bacterium
CAGAGTGGAGTCTTTGCAGCGTTGCTGGCACAAAAAAGTTACAGCGGAACTGAAGCCGTGTTTGAAGGGAAAGAAGGTTTTATGGATACTTTCCTTGGATATAATGCTAGGGAACAAAAAGTTGATGCTCTTAAGATGCAGGGAAGAGACGGGCTGAGTGAATGGGCATGGGATATTTATGCTTTAGTTGGTGGACTTGGAGATAGTTACAAAATATTGGAATGCAGCATGAAAGCTTTTCCTACAGAAGCATTAACTCATACTCATCTTTCTGCAACTCTAAAAGTTGTAACATCTAACAATATCAGTTATGACCAGATAGAGACCGTAACTTTAACAACGCTTGCACAAGCTTACGATATTCTTTTTGATCCGCATAAATACAGACCTGAATCTAGAGAAACTGCAGATCACTCACTCCCCTATTGCATTGCCGCAGCTTTAGTTGATCATAAAATAACAATCAAATCATTCAGTGATGAGAAGATGAAAGATCCGCGAATTTGGGAAGTTATAGATAAAATTAAAGGTGAACCATCTAAAGAATTTGAGAAGATGTTTCCAGCAAAACAGCCATCGAGGGTTGTAATAAAAACAAAAGATGGTAAAGAGTTTTCTGAATATCTCGAATATCCTAAAGGTGACCCGAGAGAACCGATGACAATTGAAGATCTTGATAATAAGTTTAATTCATTATCTTCAGAATTACTTAATGAGCAACGACAAAAAGATATTAAGAAAATGATTTTTAATTGCGAGGAAATGACAATAAATGATTTTATGAATAAATTAATTATATAAAGAAAATAGAACACTGATGACACAGATTTAACGGATCTGCGCAGATCAAAATAATCTGCGTTATCTGCGTGCCATTCATCAAAGGATACAAAATGGGAAAACAAAATAAATCTTCTGCTGGAATAAAGGACGATACAATTCGCTCCGATTGTTATATGGAATTAGAGTTAAAAGAAAGCGGTGGAATAAAACTAAATCTTCAAAGTAAAGTTGAATCGATGTATGGGGATTCCATCCGTGATTTGATTCTTGAAATGTGCAAATTTTTTAATCTTAAAAATGTAAAGATTAAAGTTGAAGATTACGGCGCGCTTGCATATACACTTGCAGCCAGATTTGAAACAGCAATAAAAAGAGCACAACCGCGAACGAAAAAAGAATACCTGCTTCCCTTTTCAAAAAAATCAACATACAAATCAACCAATGACAGACTAAGAAGAAGCCGTCTTTATCTACCTGGAAATGAACCAAAGTATTTTGTTAATGCCGGGTTGCACAATCCTGATGGAATTATTTTGGATTTAGAAGATAGCGTTTCGCCTGCTCAAAAAGATGCTGCACAATTAGTAGTGAGAAATGCTCTTCGCTCAGTTGATTTCTATAGCAGTGAAAGAATGGTAAGAATAAATCAACTTCCAAAGGGATTGGATGATTTAAAATATATTGTCCCTCACAATGTTCATGTTATTCTTATTCCTAAAGTAGAATCAGCAGAGCAGGTAAAATCTGTTGAAAAAGAAGTTTTGAGAATTAAAAAAGAACACAAGATTACGAATGATATCTACTTTATACCAATTATAGAGAGTGCACTTGGAGTAATTAAAGCATTCGAGATAGCGCTTGCATCAAATTATAATTGTGCATTGGCAATCGGGTTGGAAGATTACACAGCAGACATAGGCACACAAAGAACTGATGAAGGCAAGGAAAGTTTTTTTGCAAGAAGTATGGTTGTTAACGCTGCCAGGGCTGCTGGCATTCAACCGATTGATTCGGTTTATTCTGATGTTGCAAATATGGAAGGATTAAAAGAGAGTGTAGTTGAGGCTAAATCCTTAGGATTTGAAGGGAAAGGATGCATTCATCCAAGACAGGTTAAAGTTGTGCACGAAGCATTCGCACCGAGTGATGAAGAAATTAGTAAAGCCAAAAAGATTATTCAAGCATTTGAAGATGCTGATAAAAAAGGATTAGGTGTTGTTTCCGTTGGCAGTAAAATGATTGATCCGCCTGT
>CBEPPX010000521.1:0-2034 GCA_965511205.1 uncultured Ignavibacteriales bacterium
TTCAATGATACTACAAACTCTATCTTTACCGATGTGACAATTAAGTATATCGAACTGACAGCTTATGGCTACAATGAAGCAACTATTACACGCCTTCCCTTTGGCCCCGTTCAACCAGAATTTAATGAAGATGTAACTATTGTATACCCTGTTTCTATTATTTATGAAAATATTGGAATCTTCTCACATACTTCTGAAATTCACATCAATCTTTCAAAGTATCCGGAAATTAAACACCCGGCAAAAACATCGTTTTTTGTTAGAACCAACCCTAACCAGGGCGTGTTTACAATGTTACCTACAATATATGATAGTCTGTCCAATGAGTTAATTGCTATAACGAGCAGCTTCGGAGAAATTGTATTTGGAGAAACTGATGAAGTATATACTGCCAATCCACCAATTCCTTACGAGCCATTGAACAATAAGAAAGTGCTTCCACTGGATTCACTAGCGCTACGATGGACAGGGCAAGGTTTTTATGATTTATTTCAATTACAGGTTTTTGCAGGCAGCATGTATAGTGATAGTGTAATTGATACAACAACAAATTCATCCTTTTTTATAATGGGAGATCTCACAAATCACACGATATACTTCTGGCGCGTTCGCTCTATATTAGGTTCGGAATTAAGTGATTGGTCTGAAATTTGGAGCTTTGAAGTAACCGATGCATTTTTAACAATGGATACACCGAATGGTGGAGAAGTTTGGCCTATGGGATCAGAAAATGTTATTAGATGGGAAACCAACATTACAGATTCGGTTAGACTTGATCTTCTTTACGATCAACAGATTATCAGATTCATTGATTCCACCTTTGGAAATCCTGGTGCATATAGGTGGCTAATTCCAACTGATCTTACCGTTGATACTTCTTACAAAATTATTATCACAAGTATTGCAGACCCATCAATTATAGATACAAGTGATGCATCATTTTCAATTATACCTCCAAGTGATGTTGAAATAGTAAACCTTGAAATACCGGATGATTACAATCTCTTCCAGAATTATCCGAATCCGTTTAATCCAAGCACAATTATAAAATTCCAACTACCTGTACGCAGTAGAGTAACACTTAAAATATATGATGCTCTTAGTAATGAGGTGGAAACGTTACTTAATGAAGAATTGGGCAGTGGATCTTATAATATTGAATTTAATGCAATGAACTATGCAAGCGGCATTTACTTCTACAGACTTATAGCAGGCGATTTTGTCCAAACTAAAAAAATGATTTTAATGAAATAAATTTCATCAAGGCTTGTGGTGTTGGTAAGTTTTATTAAAAGATATTCTGATCTAAAGAATAGTTAACGAAATTATCGTCTTTATCATTAACTCCTTCCTCTATACTATTGCAAATTTTGTATGGATTAAAATAAATTTGTTTCTCTGTTTCTTCATAACTTTAAAATCAAAATTACTAAATACTTGTTGATATTTGTTAACACCAGGGTAAGAATATCCAGAGTAAATTAACATATAAAAAAATATTTGTGTTCTGGCTTCCGCTTGCAGCCACCTGGCTTATGATGTCCTTCGAAGGACCATTCCTGGCAGCTTTAATTGCCCGCCTGGCTGAACCAAAATACAATCTTGCTGCTTACGGGGTAGCTTTTTCATTTGCACTTATTGTTGAAGCACCCATTATCATGATAATGAGTGCATCCACTAAACTTGTAAAAGATGCTCAGTCATTCATAAAGCTCCGAAAGTTTACGTACGGATTAAACTGGCTCATCACTTTATTTATGCTGATAATTCTTATTCCTCCAATCTTTTATTTTTTGACGGAAGACTTGATTGGTCTGCCTTCTAAAGTTTCCAATCTAACACATTTAGCTACAATAATTTTAATCCCCTGGCCCGGAGCTATTGGGTACAGAAGATTTTACCAGGGAATATTAATAAGAAATAATCTTACAAAAAGGGTTGCATACGGAACGATAATCAGAATAACTACAATGGCTTTAACTGCGCTGCTATTATATTTATTTACAGATGCAGCCGGTGTGGTCGTAGGTGCGG
>CBEPPX010000522.1:0-2032 GCA_965511205.1 uncultured Ignavibacteriales bacterium
GTATTCTTCCCGAACGTTCAACAACAAATATCCTATTGCTGCTGTCACCGGCGTGTGTTAAATATAGTGCGCTGCTAAACGACAGGTTGGGGAAAGCTTCCTCCAAGCTAAATTGGGCATTAGTTGCTGCTGAAAATAACACTATCAACAATAATACAATGAACTTATTTTTATTCATCTAAGCTACCTTTCATGTTTTCTTTCGTATTAACTTTTTTTTGTCTCTTTAATTCTTTCATTAATCTGGTCAGGTCAAAAGAGAGACCTTCTGCACGCGCTGTAAGATTAGCAACAGTGACAAATATCTCTTTCGTGTTGCTTAAAAATTCACGTTCAAAATTCTTCCTGGAAGGTTTAACTCCGGGAGATTTTTTCTTGCTTACTTTTTTCTCTAAGAAGGGTTTTTCTAGAGTGGTATAATTTATTCGTACAGATATTAATAAAACCCAGTTTAGCAGTAACTGAAAGCGTTCTTTATTAAAATATCTTATCCCTTCATACTCATTTACGTGTAAAAATTTAAGAACAATATCGTTATCAAGCAATACTGAAACAGGTAACTTGGTTAAATAATTTTGAGTAATTGCCTCCTTTATCTTTTTTGATTTCTTTTTCTTCCCGCTTTTCAATTTATCATTAAAAATCAGATCATATAAAAGCAGGTTCTCAGCTAACTCAGTTTTTTGAAGATAATTTTCTTCTTCATCCAAATTGCTTAAAAGATTATTTATAACTTTTGATAGCATCATGTCATTAAAAATTTCACTAACAACAATTCTGTTTGCTTTCTTTTTCGGTATTGTGTGGATTAGTGCTATATATAGGAACAAGAGCAGTAAATCGGTTCCAAAATTAAGCTGGTCGTTTAAAGGTAAATTTATATTAGTTCCCTCTATCCATTTGGGAACATTTTTCCTCTTATTTAACCTTATCCAGAAATGGAAAAAGCTTCGGGTAGTTTTCATTGCAGAAGTAAATTTTTCTAATCTCCGCTCTGAATCAAAATCAAATTCAGTGGTTTTATTTATTTGAACCACAACATTTTCAAACGCATTTATTATTGCGGGTGGAAGATTGATATCATCCTGTTTTTTATTTTTAGTTATAGAAGAAGTAAGTAGATAGTTTCTGAATTTTTCCAGGTTATCCAATGAAAAAAGATCTTCAAGAGAGCTATGCAAGGGGATAAGATCCATCTCTTTAATTGCTTCTTCAACAGATGAAATTCCTTTCCCATTCAGGTGATTGTAAAGATGCATGTATTTACCGGAGGCATCATAAATTTCTACAAAATTATAGCATACCCTGTACTGGTAACCAAACAAATGAATACCAAAACCGTTTTTAGAAAGTTCACTTCCTGAGAGAAGATATTGTAGTTGGGTTCTGTGATCAGTATAAATATAGAAGTAACCGGGAAGCGGTTTAAAGCCAAGTACATTTGAAATTTTTCTTGGATTAGTTGAACCACCTTTGCTAATTGCCGATGCTTTTAAACAAGAATATCTTATTGAACCACTTGCCTGCGAATATGAGTTATTATAAAGTACCAGCGCAATTTCATTATCAACCTTGTTGCTGAAGGCAAAAACATTATTGTTTACTTGGTCATTATTTTCAACAAAATCATAAAGTTCAAAATTTTCTGCCTGACTGAATAAGTGGCGCATTTTAAGCAGGGGAAATAGTTCTTTTTTGTGTCTCCACGTAAGATGTTCATCAACCGGTTCATCGTAGTATGCTTGTTTATATTCCATTCCATATTTTTCAGAATAACCTTCAACCTGCCCGTGCCCAAACATGGGAAGCCCCGGCAGCGTTACCATCATTACTGCAACCCCAAAATATTTATCTCCTTTACCAAACTGGTTAACCGCAGTTTCTTCATCCGGGTTGCTCATAAAATTTACATAACGCTTTAATATTTCAGGATTATATTCCAAAGTGTTCTTTAACAAATCCCTATATTTATCGTTCTCTTCCTTCATCATCATATGCATAAAAGCGCTGTTGTAAACCCTGTGCATTCCAA
>CBEPPX010000523.1:0-2030 GCA_965511205.1 uncultured Ignavibacteriales bacterium
TCCTGTTTTAATTTTTTGAAATATTTGTCTAATATATTTGTCTTATTGACAATTAAACTTTACTATATGACAAATATACTTTACATTATTGAATAAGTCAAGTTAAAAATTATTTATTGGAAAAAATGGAAACGAGGTTTTATGATCTTAGAATAGTTATTAACGATTTAAGATTTTGATTATTCCGGAACTGTTATGTATTGTTATTATGTTCTACGGTTATTACAACATTTCCTTTTTTATGTCCTTTATCAACATACCTGTGAGCTTCGGCAATTTGTTCTAACGGATAGCTTCTATCTATCACCGGTTTTATCTTTCCCGCCTCCATAAGCTCTTTTAGGAAGATTAGATCTTTAGTCCTTTCACTTGGTTTCCTCAAACCTGTTGCTGCAATTTTTGCCTTTTTATTGCCGATCATTGAAGTCCATATCACTTGAGGAAGAATTCCCAGCCCAATTCCAGCTTCAAGAAAGATTCCTTTTTGATTTAGAGAGCTTTTACAACGTGAAAATGAAGTCTTGCCAACCGTGTCAAAAATAATATCGTAAGTCTGGTCGGTTTTGGTAAAGTCCTCCTTCGTGTAGTCAATTACGTTTTTGGCTCCCAAAGTTTTGACCAATTCAATATTCGTAGTACTGCATATCCCCGTAACTTCTGCCCCAAAGTACTTGGCAATCTGCACTGCGGCTGCACCTACACTTCCAGAAGCTCCATTGATAAGCACTTTTTGCCTGCCTGACCGGTAGGCAGGCCCACTCTGAATGTTTCCCTTATCTCTAAGGAAAGGCAATGCCGTTAAAAATCCATCAATGCTGGAGGCGGCTTCTTCATTGGCCAAATTTGTTGGTTTAATCGTCAACACTCCATCTTCAGGTATACATATATACTCGGCATTAGCACCAAAACCAGGTCCCGCAGTACCAAAAACCTTGTCACCTTTCTTAAATAATTTTACATCTTTGCCTATTGCTTCAATTTCCCCGGCTAACTCCTCACCCAGGGTAGTAATTTTTGGTTTTGTAAGACCAGTGAATAATCTTGAAAAAAATGGTTCACCTTTTCGAAAGGTGCACTCTGTTGCTGTTACTGTTGTCGCATAGATTTTGATGAGTACTTCGTTGTCTTTTGGAACTGGTTTATCTACTTCTTCTAATTCGAGAACTTCAGGAGGTCCGTATTTAGTATATAAAATTGCTCGCATAAATGAGGCTCCAATATTTTTTATCTAACAATCGCCAGCTTTTGTGTTACAGCTTCTGTTTTATCTCCTGCTGTCATAATTATTTTATAAAGATAGACTCCGTTTGCGAGCCGGTCTCCGTCCTCGTCTCTTCCATCCCAGTAAATTTTATTAAAATCGAAATTTAATTCTGATGAGCTCAATTTCATTTCCTTTACCAACCTGCCAGCAATTGTAAATATTTTTATCTTTATCTCATCAGGAATTTGTGTAAGCTTAAATGTAAAGCTGGTTGCATCTTTAAAAGGATTGGGATAGTTATATACATAAAGTATTTTAGCTTCGTTAGAAACAAGGAAGTATCTTTCCACTCCCGCTGAATCAACAAGATTTCCGCTTGCATCCTTTCCAAAAACTCTCATAAAATATTCACCATCAGAAAGTTCAGGAGAAAGAACGACTGTAACTTTTGGGTTTGTTTCAGAAAATTGATAACTGAGTATTGATGAATCGGAAGGAATTTCTACTTCATTTAAAAATATCATTACAGAAGATGGATCATTAATCGGCAGCAGTGAAGGATCTGTTAATTCAATTTTAATTTCAGGTTCTGTGGAAATATAATCGCCATCCAGTATATCATTTCCATCAAAAGTAATATTTAAAATTGGAATTGTTGTATCAGGTTTAATAAAAAATGGAATCGTGTAAAAGTTATTATCCTCAAATAATTCAGTTATCTCTTTATCAGAATCAATGTTTATTAAGAATGTTTTACTCCCGCTACCCAAAGATGTATTATGAATAACTTCAAAATATTGTCTCTCCCCTGCTCCCAAAGAATCTA
>CBEPPX010000524.1:0-2027 GCA_965511205.1 uncultured Ignavibacteriales bacterium
ATGGAAAGATCCAGGCAGAAAAGTTTGCGGCAGATCTTGTACGCCAAAACATTACGACAGTTAGCGGCATGGCACGGGGCATTGATTCTATTACACATTCAGCCAGTTTGAAAAACGGGGGAAGAACTTTGGCTGTAATCGGATCAGGGTTGGATGTAATCTACCCTCCAGAAAATAAAAAACTGTTTGAACAAATTGCAGAGAACGGAGCCGTTATAAGTGAGTTTCCCCTTGGAACAAAACCCGATGCACCAAATTTTCCTAAACGGAACAGGCTAATTTCCGGTTTGAGTTTAGGATGCATAATTATTGAAACAGGTATTGCAGGCGGTGCAATGCAAACTGCATCCTTTGCACTCGATCAGAACAGGGAAGTTTTTGCACTGCCTGGTAATGTTGGTGTTAAACAATCTGATGGTACAAATCTTCTTATTCAAAAAGGAGAAGCAGAACTTGTAAGATCTGCTGAAGATGTTTTAATTGAATTGGAATTAAAACTTAAACCTGTGCTTGGTAAAAATATTCCAAAGCAGCAGGTTGATCTGAATTTGTTCGAAGAAAAAATATTAAATATCCTGGATTCCGAGGCATTACAAATTGATAAAATTGCTTCTGAGGCAAAGCTATCTACATCAGATTGTCTTGTCCATTTGCTCTCACTTGAATTTAAAGGAATGATTAAGCAGCTGCCAGGAAAGATGTTTGCACTTCTTTAATACTTTGATGCATTAAATTAGAAACAATAAATATAATTGTATTTCATGAAATCAATTAAAATACTAAGTGAAAAGTTCCGGACTTTGCATTCCTATTATTCCGAAAAAAAATTCAATGTTGTTCGGGGACAAATAATGGCTAATTTATTACCTAAAAACGGAGTGGGAGCTGAACTGGGAGTATTCAGAGGACAGTTTTCACCATATCTCTTTAAACATACAAATGCGCTTAAATTACACTTAATCGACCCCTGGTTTTTCCTTACAGCTCAGTGGAACTGGGCAATTGGGAATAAAAGCACAGTTGATGCTGTAAGAAAAATACTTAAAAGATGGCAGAATGAAATCGAGGAACAGAAAATTCTTATTCATATAGGTGATGATCGCAAGGTTCTTAAAACTTTTCCCGATGGCTATTTTGATTGGGTTTATCTCGACTCATCTCATCAGTATGAACATACGGTTGAAGAATTAATTATTCTAAAGGATAAAGTTAAACCTAATGGCATAATTGCAGGAGATGACTGGCGACCAGATCCGAAACACAGGCATCATGGAGTTTACAAAGCAGTTACTGAATTTAAAAATCAATACGGATATTCAATTATATACTCGGATCATAAGAACAGACAATGGGCAATAACCAAGGATTAATTGAGAAAGCATAGTTAATACCTCTTTTTATTTTTCCATAAACTTTTTAATCTTTCTTTAAGATTTTTCTCCTGTCCATTTTCAGATGGAAAGTAGAATTGCTTCTGATCAAGCTCTTCAGGAAGATAATTTTCTTCAACAAAATTATTATCAAACTCATGCGGGTAGTTATAGTTTTTACCGTAACCAAGTTCTTTCATCAATTTTGTGGGTGCATTTCTTAAATGAAGTGGAACGGGATAAAGAGGATTTGACTTTACAATTTCTTCTGCTTTTTTAATCCCTTTATAAGATGAATTACTTTTGGGAGAGGATGCAAGGTAAGTAACACATTGCGCAAGGATGATCCTTGCCTCCGGCATACCAATTTTATCAACCGCTCCAAACGTTGCTTCTGCCAGAACCAAAGCATTTGGCGAAGCATTTCCAATATCTTCCGATGCCAGTATAACCAATCGCCGTGCTATAAAAAGCGGATCTTCGCCTCCTTCAAGCATTCGCGCCATCCAGTATAAAGCTGCATCCGGGTCGCTTCCGCGAATACTTTTAATGAAAGCGGAAATTACATTATAATGCTCTTCACCAGCTTTATCATACATTACATTTTTTTGCTGAACAATATTTTCAAGGACTTCCTTGGTTAATCTTATCTCTTCA
>CBEPPX010000525.1:0-2022 GCA_965511205.1 uncultured Ignavibacteriales bacterium
CAATGGAGTGTGCTTTGGTTAAGGGATTAAATCCTGATTTGGAATACCGAATAGAGAATTCAGTCCCAGCCGGAGATCCTTTTTGTCTGCATGTTTTGTTAGATGAAAATTAGTACATTTATTGAGGTCTATCTTAGCATTGATGATTTAGGGGACGCCCTCTCATCATAGTAACAATAAATTTGCTCCCCTTACTTTCTTCAGATTCAATATTAATCTTGCCGCCATGAGATTCAGCAATTTTATTGGCAATAAATAATCCTAACCCTGTTCCGCCGGAACCTTTTGATGAAAAGAACATACTCAAAGCTTTTTCGCGTGTTTCCCTGTCCATCCCAATTCCATTATCCGAAACTTCAAAAATAACGTTCTCCGGCTCTCCTTTTATTTCCAATGTAATACTGTGATGATCTTTTTTCTTATCGATCCTGCAGGCGTCGAGAGAATTATCAAGCAAATTTATTATTAAAGACTTAACTGCATTTTTATCGGCTTCGAATTGACCTATTTCCTTCGGGATAACACATTTATATTCAATGCCAAGTCTTTCAGCACGATGGCTGAAATTTTCACATATTTCATCTGTTAATTCCTTAACCTCAAACTTCTCCCAATCGGGTTCTCGATCTTTTGCATAATAAAGTATATCCATTACCATGCTTCTAATACGTCGGATATTTCGTGATGCAATTTCCCATCCCTGGTCAATTCTTTCCCTATCGTTCTTCTGTAATCCTGTATTAACAAGATAAATTCCACCGTCCAACCCGTTTAGTAAACCTTTAATACCATGCGAGATTGTGCCGATTAATAATCCCACCGAAGTCAGTTTATCCTGCAGTTGGCGAATCGGCGTTATGTCTGCACTCATTTCAATTACTTTATCAATATTACCATCTATATCTCTGATTGGAGCGGTAAACACCATAACATTCATTCGTTTATTATCCCGGGATGTTACAACTTCTTCGTGAGTGCGAACTTGTCCGTCCTCAAAAGTTTGTTGAATAATACAAGGTTCGCATTTACTGTTGCGGTGTTTATAAACTTCGTAACACATGTTTCCGTAAGATGTACCGAATGCTTCTTTGTGCAACCGGTTGGCATCAACTATTCTTAGATCTCTATCCTGTATTGAAATGAAGCAAGGCACCTCTTCAAAAAGTAGCTGGTATTTTTGTTGGCTCTCTTTAAGTTGATTTTGTAATTGTTTTACTTCAGTTATATCAGTAGACATTTCCATAACCGAAATAATATTACCATCATCATCATAAATTGGAGATGTGTAAACGATTACAGATACTTCTTTGCCGTTAATATTCTTAACGTGTTCTTCGCTATGGTGTGGTAAGCCATCATGAAATGTACGTTCGACCGGGCAGACCTCACATTTTTCTGAACGGTTTTTATAAACCTGGTAGCAATATCTTCCATCGATTTCACCAAACTCATCACGGAATTTTTTATTGGCATCCAGAAGACGCAGGTTTTTATCTTGGATTGTAAGATAGCTGGGTATGGAATCGAAATATTTTTTATATATGTCATCCATAAACTAATTCCTTTATTTCCGGTCTATTTTAGATTCTTTTTCGTGATGACGGACTTCAAGGATTTTTCGAATGTTTAAAATTAATCCTTCCTCTGTGATAGGTTTGTCTAAATATCCTTCCGGCGGAAATTCCGGGCGCTCATAAATGAGTTTCCTCAGCTCGGGTTTTCCGGTTATAATACAGATTGGAATTGATCTTAGCTCTTTGTCATCTCTAAAATAGTCAAATACTTCTACGCCGGATTTGCCAGGCATGGAAATATCAAGTGTCATCAGGTCGGGCTTTTCTTTTCTGGCAAGCTCAATTGCCTGTTCGCCATCATAAGCTTTTAATACTGTAGCACCGTTGTCTTCAAGTATTGTAGAAATATAAGTGATAATGTCTGGCTCATCATCGGTAACAAGAATCTTACGGCCTGCAAATTCTTCTTCGGCTACTAATTCAGGAATTTCAACAGCAGGCACTGCAA
>CBEPPX010000526.1:0-2021 GCA_965511205.1 uncultured Ignavibacteriales bacterium
TATATTCTAACACAATCGAATTATAATCCGATGAGATAATGCGATAGTCTTCCTGTGGAAATATTAGGAAAGAAAACACAAAGAAAATTATTAAGATTTTGTTGCTCATTACCCGATAATTTGGTGATTCTAAATCGAACTACCTGATTAGTTTATGTAATTTTTGTCCGTAAAAACCGCTTGTAACAAAATCTCGAATAAATTCTCCTTGTTTTATGCTAATTTAGAAAAGTATTTACCTATTAGTCAAGTCAATAATGCTTAAATAAGTTGTTTTGCAAGCTTAATTATTATTGATGCGGAAAGATACCTGTTTGGCAAAACTGTTTTTTCAAATTCTATTTTTTTATTCCGGTTAATTAAAACAAGTTTTCTCTTATTTATTCCGAAAATATTCAGTGCATTAAATTGCCTGCTTACATTTTTTGTTTTATCTGACAATAAGGGAAATTCAAGTGATAATTTATTGCAAAAGCTTTTATGAGATTCTTCGGAATTATTATTTATACCAACTACTTTTATCCCAGACTTTTTAAGTAATTGATGTTCCTTCTGGTAATTGCTAAGCTGCATTGAACAAACAGGTGAATCATCTTTAGGGTAGAAAACCAGCAAAATATTTTCATCAAGATTTTCGTAAAGATTAAAAATATTTCCATATTGGTCTTTTAAAGTGAAATCCTCTGCAATTTCCCCAACCATTAAAGTCCTAATGCTTTTTTGTTTGCTCTCATTGCTTTTATGCAAAATTCTATATGTTCATCCAGCGATACACCTAATTCTTCCGCCCCGTTTTTTATCTCATCACGGCTAACTGCTCTGGCAAATGCTTTATCTTTCATTTTCTTCTTTACTGATTTAACTTCGACTTCATCAACTGTTTTTGATGGACGAACATAAGTTACTGCTGTTATAAATCCGGCAAGTTCATCACATGCAAAAAGTACTTTTTCCAGGGATGAAATACGCGGTACGCCCGTAAAATCGGCGTGAGATAAAATTGCATTTCTGAAATCTTCACTAAAACCTTTTCCCTTCAAAATTTCCGAACCTTTAAATGGATGTCCCTCAGCAGTGGGATATTTTTCATAGTCAAAATCATGAAGTAATGCTACGTTTCCCCAATATTCAACATCCTCGTTAAATTCTTGTGCATAAGCCCTAACACAGGTTTCAACAGCAAAGGCATGTTTCAATAAGCTATCACTCTTTGTATATTCATTTAAAAGTGATAAGCAAAATTCTCTATCTTGATGAATATCATTCATTGTAAAATTTCCGATTTAAATTGTAGAATCATTTTTCAACTTCAATAAAGCTGGGACAAAGAATTCCGATAACGCAGGCAGTGCATTTAGGTCTTCTTGCAATACAAGTTTTTCGTCCATGGCTTATTAGCCAGTGTGAAAGATTTATCCAATCTTCTTTTAAGAATAATTCTTTTAGTCTTTCTTCAATCTTTTCTACATTATTGGTTTTTACAAAACCCAGAAGATTAGATAATCGTTTTACGTGTGTATCAACTGGAATAGAAGGTATTCCGAATGCATTGCCTGCAACAACTGAAGCAGTTTTTCTTCCAACGCCTGGAAGTTTTAGCAGCTTATTAAAATCGTTTGGCACTTTGCCGTTATACTCTTCAATTAAAACTGTACAGCAGTTTTTAATACTCTTTGTTTTCTGCTTATAAAAGCCAGTCGAGTAAATGTCCTTTTGCAGTTCTTTATCAGGAACATTAATGTAATGCTCCGGCTTCTTGTATTTGTTGAAAAGAGTTTTTGTAACAATATTTACTCTTGCATCGGTACATTGTGCAGAAAGTATTGTTGATACTAACAACTCGAAAGGAGAACTAAATTCTAACCCTGGTTTTACAACCAGATATTCTTTCTTTAGGATGGATAAGATTTTTCGAGCTTTTTTTATTTCAGTCGTGACTGGCATCTTTATTAAACTTTTTATCTTTTATCATCAATCTTTTTACAGGTTGGTTATTAACAATATGTTTTTCAATAATTTCA
>CBEPPX010000527.1:0-2016 GCA_965511205.1 uncultured Ignavibacteriales bacterium
AGCGTGCAGATTTTAAAGGGAATATGGATGTTGATAAACTTGAAAAATTCATTAAAGAAAAAGGTGTTGAAAATATTCCACTTTGTATGATTACCGTAACTAACAACTCAGGCGGCGGTCAGCCGGTTTCTATGCAGAATATCCGCGAGGTAAAAGAGGTTTGTAAAAAGTATAACATCCCGCTCTTTTTAGATGCCTGCAGGTTTGCCGAGAATTCTTACTTTATAAAGTTAAGAGAAAAAGGATATGAAAATAAATCAGTGCTGGAAATTGCACAGGAAATGTTTTCTTATGCTGATGGCGCAACAATGAGCGCTAAGAAGGATGCGCTCGTAAACATAGGTGGCTTCCTTGCTATGAATGATGATGAACTGGCAATGCAAAGCAGGAACCTTTTAATCGTAACCGAAGGTTTTCCAACTTACGGCGGACTAGCAGGAAGAGATCTCGAAGCGGTTGCTCAGGGTTTGGAAGAAGTTGTTGACGAGCATTATTTGGAATACAGAATTAAAAGTGTTGAATACCTCGGAAACAAACTTGTTGATGCGGGTGTCCCGATTATTGAACCACCCGGCGGTCATGCAATTTATATTGATGCAAAAAGATTTTTACCCAATATAGCACCTGATAAATATCCCGGGCAGGCAATTGTTTGTGAGCTTTACCTTGAAGGGGGAGTACGTTCTGTGGAAATAGGCAGCGTAATGTTTGGTAAGTATGATGAAAAAGGTAAACTTATTCCCGCAATGATGGAACTTGTAAGACTGGCTATACCGCGTAGAGTTTATACGCAAAGCCACATTGATTACTTAATTGAAATAATTATTGAAGTCTATAAGAACCGTGATAGGCTTAAAGGTTATGAGATAATTTATGAAGCACCTATGTTAAGGCACTTTACGGCAAAGTTCAAACCGCTAAGCTAGTGTAAGATGAAGATCAAAAAAAAATATACTCATCATAACAAACGCCCAATCTGGAGGGTCCTTCCTACGGAAACCAGTAAGCTTATAGTAGAGGAGAGAGAAAAAGATAACAAACAGGTTTACTTTAACTGCCTCAATATCGAAAGCGGAAAAAAGATCTTCAAAAATTTTCAGTCGGAAGAAAAATTCTGGATTGGCATTGAAGCAATTTATAACGATATGATCTACTTCCATAAATTTGCTAAACCAGATATGCCCCAGCATGTTGGAATTATTGCAATGGATTTGAATGAACAGAAAATCCTCTGGGAAAATTTTAACATTTCGTTTTTATTCATCTGGAAAGAGAAGGTTTATTCTTTTCAACAAATGTTTGAAGGAAGAAAGTATTTTTCCCTGGATTATAAATCAGGGAACCTGCTTGAAGATTTTGGAGATGATGTCGGGTTGATAAATGAAGTCAAAAAAGAGCTGGATGAGAGTGATGCTTACGCCGGTTATCTTTTCCCGATCTCTTATAATTCAAATATTATTGTGGCTGCAAATCTTAAGGAAGTTTTCCAAAAACTAAGAAACGATTTCACTTTTTCAGGAAATATTGAATACGTGCAGAAAAATAATCTGCTAATGTTTAATTTTTATGTTGTAAATTCTCAGGGTAATTTAAGTAATCGGTTTAAGGCACTTGACTTATCTTCAGGAAAGTATATTTTTGAAGAAACACTTATTAAAGAAACCAAAACGTTTGCACCCGATTCTTTTTTTGTTAAAGATGATCTTCTCTTTATTCTGTTCGGAAAAAACCGGCTGAGTGTTTATTCAATTATTGATTAAAGATTGAGAAGGGAGTGACGAATATGGAATTATCAAATGATGAAAAAGATTTGCTCTTAAACGCTGCAAGAAAATCGATTGGATCCAAATTCAGTTCAATCGAACTTCCCAAATTCGATCCTGCAGTTTATCCTAAACTTAACGAGACTCTTGGTGCTTTTGTAACTTTAAAAATTAACAACGATCTCCGGGGATGTATAGGTTATATAATCGGTCAAAAGCCTCTCTTCGATACTGTTGTTGAAGCTGCACAGCA
>CBEPPX010000528.1:0-2013 GCA_965511205.1 uncultured Ignavibacteriales bacterium
CTTTGTCGGAACGGCGGGATTTGAACCCGCGACCACTTGACCCCCAGTCAAGTACGCTACCGGACTGCGCCACGTTCCGAATTATTATAATTTAGTTAGCACAAATTCCAAAATACTTTTTATTTCTTCAAGGTCTTTCTTTAAGCCTGGTTTATCACGCTTCTCTTCAAATTCCTCTTCAACATCGTCAACAACCAGTTTTTCTTCACTTTTAATTTGAGTTGGTTTTATCTGCCCGGAATCCTCAAGAATTTTTTTTGCGCCCTCTATAGTATATTTCTTTTCCCGCAACAATTCTTTAATGTACAGAATAAGTTGGATATCCTTGTTAGTATAGATTCTGTTCCCCGCTCTATTTTTTTGCGGTTTTAACTGCTCAAATTCAGTTTCCCAGTAGCGAAGAACGTATTGCTCTATTTCAGTTAGTTTACTAACTTCGCTAATTGAGTAATATAATTTCTTTATTAATAAGTCTTTCATACCAATCCATTTGAAATTCTTTTGATTAAAATAACTAATCAATTTCTTAATATCAATATTATAGGATTTTTATGAGTAAAGACTTTAAACAGGTTTGCTAATCTATTTTAACTTATAACCTAATAGGAATTTAATTAAGTAATAATTATGATGCTGATTGAAAAGTTATACTGTGCAAGACGCAAAGTGATATGCTTAAAATGAATTGAAAAGTAATAATTACTCTTTGTTATAAATCCTTTCAAGAAGATAAACCCCGGATAGATAACTATTCTCTTTAAAACCACTAACATAACCATCACAGCTTGAAGCAGTTAACAATACCTGCCTGAAGTCCTCTCTATTTGCCAGGTGAGAAAGATGCACTTCGATTTTCGGTAAGTTGCATTCTGATAATGCATCTTGAATTGCAACAGAAGTGTGTGCATATCCGCCGGGGTTAATAATTATTCCATCAAAATGATCAACCGCAGTTTGAATCTTTGATACTAACTCACCCTCTAGGTTACTCTGAAAAAATTCGAAGCTATGTGTATGAAATTCGGATTCAATTTTATTCTCGATATCCTTCAAAGTAAGGGATCCATATTTTTCTACATCTCTGCCACCTAACATATTCAGATTAGGACCATTGAGTATTAAGATTTTCAATTTTTCTCCGTCATATCATTAATTATTTCCCTTAAACGAGGTGTAAGATATATTTCATCAACTCCCAATTCTTTTAGTGCTGCAGAAAGTATCATTGCTTTTCTCTGCAGGTTTGTCATCTTATTAATTACTATCACTTTGCTGTCATGCAAAATGCAATAACCGCCTTTAAAATCACCTTTTTCAAATCTTACCGTTGCTCCCAGCTGGCTTGCAAGTGATTTTAAGTCCTGCACAATTTCTATAAATTCTTTTTCTTTAATCTTCATCTTTCTTTTCGCGTATTGTAAAAGGTCTGAACAATAAAAAATAGGGAATTGTAATATAACACCAGATTAGTATGATAGGAAAGCTGCCAAGAACTTTAAATCTGTCTATCATCAAGGAAAGAAATTCATTAGCATTAACAATTCCAGAAATGAAGGCCATAATTAATTTATAATCTATCTTTACAATAAGATAAATTTCAAATGGGAATGTTAAGTAAATTATTGCCGCAATAATAAAAAGCCAGCCGTTCTTCTTAAAGCTAATGTGTGAAGTGAAGAGGAAGACTGTAAATCCAATTATAAAAACTATGTAAAGAACAGAGTTTAAAGTAATAGCTGGTGCAAGCGATAGTAAAACAGCTTGCAGATTTTCTTGTGTGACAAACTCTTTCAACACAAAATCATTTTCTAAAAATAGGTTATATGAAAGAATCAGTCTTACAACATAGCTGCCCAGCCAGAGTGCACCGGAAACGATTGCTACAAAAGCGAATATTTTGGGAGCTGTATTTAATTTTTTCATAATGTTATCTATTTAACTAAATTAAAATTAAAAAAAAATAATGAATTTTGCTTCAATTGACATAGGTACAAATACGGTAATACTGCTAAT
>CBEPPX010000529.1:0-2003 GCA_965511205.1 uncultured Ignavibacteriales bacterium
GTTTCAATAATGGTAGAATCAAAAAAAGAAACCTGGCAAGATATAGTTAAGCGAACTATTGATACTGGCGCGGATGGAATTGAATTAAACTACGGCTGTCCGCATGGAATGAGTGAAAGAGGGATGGGCGCTGCAGTTGGGCAAGTGCCTGAATATTGTAAAATGATAACCGAGTGGGTTACAGAAGTTTCAACAATTCCTGTGCTGGTAAAACTCACACCAAATGTTGCAGATATCCGCTTCCCTGCGCGTGCTGCTAAAGCTGCTAATGCTTCAGGAATTTCTTTGATAAATACTATCAATAGCATTATGGGTATCGATCTTGATACCTTAAAAATTCAGCCAACAATAGCTGGTAAAAGCAGCCACGGTGGTTTTGCGGGACCAGCAGTAAAACCGATTGCACTTCATCATGTTTCGCAGGTGGCAAAAGATCCTGAAATTAATTTGCCAATCTCTGGAATTGGAGGTATAACTACTTGGAGAGACGCACTTGAATTTATTTTACTCGGTTCAACAAGTGTACAGATATGTACAGCGGTTATGCATTACGGTTTTAGAATAATTGATGATCTCGTTGAAGGATTGACCAACTGGATGGAATCAAAAGGATATAAAACGATTGAAGAGATAAGAGGCAAAGCTATTGGGCAAATCGAAGATTTTGGAAATTTTGATCTTCTGCATAAAACTGTTGCAAGGATTGATCAGGAAAAATGTATTCATTGTAACTTGTGTTATATTTCCTGCGAAGATGGTGCACATCAGTGTATTGATTTAACTCCAGTTAATGAGCATAATGAAACAGTAGTGAGGGAAGAAGACTGTGTTGGCTGCAGCTTGTGTGCACTAGTTTGTCCAGTTGAGGGTTGTATATCGATGGTTAGAATTGATGATGGAAATAAATCTAAAACATGGAATGAATTAACAGAAGATTTTAAAAAAGAAGGAAAAGAACTTAGCTGGGAAAATCTTGCAGAGTTTCAAAAAAAACACGGAATTGAAATTCATTAGTTATCAAAGAATTAATAAAAAAATTTTAAGGAAATGACTATGTCAACATTCATAAAAAATGGACGTATTATAACAGCAGATCAGGATTATGTTGCTGATGTTTATATCGAAAATGAAAAAGTAGCATTGATTGGGGGAAATTTAAAAAACCAAGCAGATAAAATAATTGATGCAAAAGGAAAATACGTAATTCCCGGTGGTATTGATGTGCATACTCATCTTGATATGCCTTTCGGTGGAACAACCTCGAGCGATGATTTTGAAACGGGTACGAAAGCCGCTGCATTTGGCGGAACTACTTCATTAATTGATTTTGCAATTCAACCGAAAGGCGGAAGCATGCGTGAAGGACTTGAAACCTGGATGGCAAAAGCAAAGGGTAAAGCAACTATTGATTATGGATTTCATATGATAATAACCGATCTCCCAGATGAACGATTAAGTGAAATGGATGAGATGGTAAAAGAAGGTGTAACAAGTTTTAAGTTGTTCTTAGCTTATCCTGGTGTTTTAATGGTTGATGATGCAACCATTTACAAAGCAATGCAGCAATCCAAAAAGAACGGCGCCTTAATTTGTATGCACGCAGAAAATGGGCAGGTAATCGACCTAATAGTTGAACAAACTGTAGCAGCCGGAAATCTTGCTCCAAAATATCACGCACTTAGCCGTCCCGCTGCGGCGGAAGGTGAATCAACAAACAGAGCTATTGCGCTGGCTGAGATGGCAGGGACACCAGTTTACATAGTGCATTTAACTTGCAACGATGCGCTAACAAAAGTTACTGATGCCCGAAATGCCAAGCTGCCAGCATACGCGGAAACTTGTCCGCAATATCTTTACCTTTCCTTAGATGACATTAGCAAACCCGGATTTGAAGGTGCAAAGTATGTCTTCTCCCCTCCAGTAAGGGAGAAATGGAACCAAGAAAAACTTTGGGAGGGATTGCAGAACAATGACTTACAGGTTGTTTCAACTGATCATTGCCC
>CBEPPX010000530.1:0-2001 GCA_965511205.1 uncultured Ignavibacteriales bacterium
TCCTAATTTCCAGAGCGCTAAAACAGAAATAACAAAATCTATTGTATGCTCCCCAAAAATTCCTACAAACCCATTCTCAGTTATTCCTTTTTGAGAAAAATATTTTCTAGCACTAATTGAATATCTTGCTAACTGATTATATGTAAAGGTTTTATCAGCTGTGATAATTGCTGGAGCTGAAGGCAAGTGGTTCCGTAATAAAAAATTATTTATCGAAATTATTTCCATTAATTTGACAAAGAAATTTTGCCATCTTGAATAGGAAACGGATCAGGAATTAGATCACTCTTAAAATAATCATTAAGTGCAAGTCCGTGTGCTATCTCTTTCTTTACAGAAGCAGCTGCAATTACAGCATTTACTTTTCCAATCGCAGATTCAAAACATGAAGTAATAACAGGTGTGATATTATGTTTTTCAGCTAATTCAATTATTTCTAGTGTAGGTAGCAATCCCCCTATTATCATCGGTTTAAGGATAAGATAATCGACAGCATTTTTCTTGATGAAATTTTCGGCAGCTTTTTTTGTGCGGATTGATTCATCAGCAGCTAATGGAATAGAAGTACTTTTCTTTAACTTTATAAAATCATCTAAAGAGTTAACCGACTGCTCAACATATTCTAAATTCAAATCTTTTAACTTTGATAAATATTTCACAGCTTCATCCAGTTTCCATTTACCGTTTGCATCACTCCTTAAATTAACATCATTTCCAAATTCATCTCTAAGAATTTTTATATGGTTATAATCTTCTTCAAAATTATCCCTGCCTGTTTTTATCTTAAGAGTTCTAAATCCTGATTCAATTAATTTTTTTGCTTTTTTAATTGTTTCATCTTCCGGCAAAAATCCTATAGAAGCATTAATATTTATAATCCTTTTAAGATTAAGCCCAAGAAGTTTATCAATAGTTATATTTTTTTCTTTACAAATAAGATTAAGGAGCGCTTGTTCAATTCCATGTCTTAACGATGGAAGCGAATCATAATCTATGAGTAGTTCTTTAAAACTTTCCATGATGTCTGCTAGATCAATTTTAAGATCAAGCTTTATATTTTTTAGCGCTTGCTCCGCATCTTTAAAAGTTTCTGAACCTATCTCGGGAAAGGGAGCAGTATCGCCCAATCCTTCAACTCCAACTGAATTCTTTATTGAAACAATAAATCCTTTTCTCTTATTAAATTTTCCGTGTGCAGTTTCAAAAGAAGACTTTAGCTCTAGTTTATAAGGGGAATATGTAAGTTCCAGGTTATTCATATAATTAATCCGGCAGCAAATAATAAACCGTAAAGCCCTGAAAATTTAGCTGATAATTCCAGCGTTTTATTCAATTCCATCCCGCTGAATTTAAATAACATCTTTATTAATAAAGCAGCAAAGGGTAAAGTTGTGAACGGTAAGAAGATCCAGTAGCTGAAGTTGTATTCTGTATAGAGTAAAATCAGAACAAGATAACATAAAACTAAAAGCAGTATGAATTCCAGGCGTGTAAGAGAGCGACCGATAAGTACTGCAAGTGTATTTTTCCCCGCAGCTTTGTCTTCATCGATGTCGCGGAAATTATTCACAACCAAAATATTTGTAGTTACTGCTCCAACCGGGAGCGCGATTAAGAATGAAAGAAATGTGAATTCAGTGGTGTGTAAATAGTAAGTGCCCATTGTTCCTACAACACCGAAAAAGGTAAAAACAAAAACATCGCCAAGCCCGTTATATGCAAGGGGGAACGGACCAGCTGTGTAAATAAAACCTGCGGCGATGGATATAATCCCAATAACAAATATTACCCATCCTGTAAAATAAACAAGGTAAAGACCAATGAGAAAAGAAAGACCAAAAGTAAAAATTATTCCCTGCTTCATTTCCTTAGCGGAAATTAAACCCGACGCTAAAGCTCTTTGCGGACCTTTACGTTTATTGTTATCGGCACCCTTTAAATGATCGTAAAGATCGTTTGTAAAGTTCGTGCCGATTTGAATTAATACAGCACATATTAAAG
>CBEPPX010000531.1:0-1998 GCA_965511205.1 uncultured Ignavibacteriales bacterium
TTACAGGTAAACTTGGTAATGATTTAGATACAGATGAACTTGGAAAGCTTGCTGTATTTGCAGGTGTTCAGGAATTTCCTGTAAGAGTTAAATGTGCATCTCTTGCATGGCACACTTTGATGAATGCTTTACATAACAAAGAAGAAAAGGTTTCAACAGAGTAAATTGTTATGTCATCCTGAGCCAGTCGAAGGATGACATTTGACAATAATGAGCGTTCACACTTCGACAAGCTCAGTGTGACAGAATTTTGAGAAAGAAAATGCCAGAATTAAACAAACAAAAACTAGAAAAAAAAATAATCGAAGTATTAAAAACTTGCTTCGATCCGGAAATTCCGGTAGATATTTTTGAACTTGGTTTGATCTATGAAATTGCAATTGATGACGAAGCAAACGTTATTATTAAAATGACATTAACATCACCTGCCTGCCCGGTTGCAGGTTCTCTTCCGCCGGAAGTTGAAGCAAAAGTAGCATCAATCGATGAAGTTAATAGTGCTAAGATTGAATTGGTTTGGTCTCCGCCATGGGATAAGGATATGATGAGCGAAGTAGCAAAACTCGATTTAGGATTTTTGTAATAGAGAATAGAACTCAGATTTAACAATTTAAAAATCAAAAACAGAAAAGGATAATTTATGTTCGATATCAATTCAAGTGCACCTATGTACGACCAGAACGCTGTGCAGCATATGCGTGATGAACTTGTTGCTGTTGGCTTGACTGAGTTATTAAACAAAGAAGAAGTTGAAAAAGCTATAAACACTAACGATGATAAAACTACGCTTGTGATGATAAATTCCGTTTGCGGCTGCGCAGCCGGAAGTGCAAGACCGGGAATTTCTCAGGCACTACAGAATGAAATAATTCCTCATAGACTTTTTACAGGTTTTGCCGGTCAGGAAAAAGAAGCAGTTGAAAAAATAAGAGAACTTGTAGGAGGTTTCGCTCCATCATCTCCAAGCATTGCCTTGTTTAAAAACGGAGAAGTAATTCACTTTATGCAGAGGCACGAAATAGAAGGCAGGATGCCTGAAGAAATTTCAGACTATTGGAGAGAAGTATTTAACAAACATTGCTCAAAAAAAGGTCCTTCAATTTCACCTGAAAATTTTTCTGAAGTAATGCACGCTAAATCATGCGGATCAAAAATTCCATTATTTAACGGATAAAAGTATTTGTAATACAAAATGAAATTTAGTACACAGGAAGAATACGGTTTAAGACTATTACTGCGGATCGCAAAAAGCGATTCGCCGAATGGCTTAACTATACCTGAGATTAGCGAGCTGGAAGGACTGTCTACAGCAAACGTAGGTAAAATTCTGCGGATAATGCGGCTTTCCGGCTTTATTGAAAGTGCTCGTGGACAAACAGGTGGATACAAATTAAATAAACCGGCTGATCAAATTCCTATTGGTGATATACTAACTTCTCTTGGTGGAAAGTTGTATGAATCAGGCTTTTGTGATATGCATTCCGGAATAGAAAATATCTGCACAAATTCAATTGATTGCAGCATACGCTCTTTATGGAAAACTGTTCAAACTTTATTGGATGATGTTTTAAGTAAAATTTCCTTGCAGGATCTTCTAGGTAAAGAAGAAGATGTTGATCTACTTGTTACGAATTTCGCTGATAAACTTAAAGAAAGATTTGAACAAAACTGATTTTGTCCATTATTCTTCTTCTCCTTTTTTCCTTAAATATCCATCCTTCTCCAGATTATCAAAGGATTTATATATTTTAATCCTCACTTCGTTTGAATGATAAAACCCTGTTGATTCCACTTTAATGCCGTTAACTTCTTTACTTAGTTTTACTACTGCATAAAGCTTATCATCAGCAATCAAATCGGATTCTAATTTAGCTTTCTTCTCCGGTATGTTGGTTAGTGCCCAGTAAATTCCCTTTTTTGCATTTTGATAAGCATAATCAATATCACTTTCTAATTTTTCTTGAGCAAGCAAATTGAAAGAGATAAAAACCACTAGCA
>CBEPPX010000532.1:0-1988 GCA_965511205.1 uncultured Ignavibacteriales bacterium
GATTATATGAAAAAAGTATCTTGCGATCACTTTGGAATTATAATCGAAACCGATGACCCGAATTATAACGAAGCTGAAGTTACAAGTCTGCTAAATAGTTTTAAACCTGTTTCTATTGGTTTTATTTATTATCCTCCGGAAGAAAAATATCCAATTTTTCAACCAAGGTTTTTAATGTTCCTTGCATCAACCGCAATTTTTGTATCCATCGGCACATACCTTATGCTTAATAAATTAATGATTATTGTACCGTTCAACTGGATGATGGAACAGGATAAAATAGTTGCACAAAACAGCAGCAATTTTTTTGATGACGGCAGGGGAATGAGATTACCTGTTGAAGGATCTGTTGCAAGAGGTTTTATTCCTTATCCTTATATGGGAGAGGTGAACCCGGAAGAAGTTCTGTCCAATCCGTATCTTCCTACAAAAGAAAACTTGGAACTTGGACAAAGAAAATACTTAACATATTGCAGCCCTTGCCACGGTAATTTTGGTGATGGTGATAGTAGATTGAACGGACAATTTCCTAATCCGCCAACTCTTCATTCAAACAGGGCAAGAGAATTTAATGACGGAATGATCTATCATATAGTGACAAACGGACAAAATATTATGCCTTCCTATGCTTCGCAGGTTACGAGAGAAGAAAGATGGGCAATAGTAAACTACATTCGCGTATTGCAAAGAGCAAAAAACGCAAATGATTCTGATTTAGAATTGATAAAAAACGGAGAAAGTTTCTGATGACTGAAACTGATATCACATATCAGAAAAAAGAATTGCCTGCAAAGTTTTTAAAACTTGGAATAATTCTTTTAGTTATTGGCGTGCTGCTCGGCATCGCCGGTTTTTTGGCTGATCATCAGAGAGCGGTTTACAATTACGTAGTTTCTTATACTTTCCTTATCAGCATTGGTGTTGGTGCATTATTCCTGGTGGCATTAGAATATGTTGCTGGTGCGGTTTGGAGTGTTCCTGTAAGACGAATTGTTGAGTTTTTTGCTGCGATCATTCCGTTTCTTGCAATACTTGTACTTCCACTGTTATTTAATATTCATGAACTATTTCATTGGTCGCATGCAGAAGCAGTTGCAGATGATTTAATACTTCAGGGAAAAGAACCATACCTTAATGTTGAGTTCTTTATTATAAGAGTTTTTGTTATGATAGGATTGTGGTCGCTGTTCTATTTTCTCATAACAAGGAATTCGAGGAAGCAAGACGAAACTAAAGATCAAAAATTAACCAGGACAAACATAAAGCTCTCAGCTATCTTCATTCCTGTTTTCGCAATCACAATTTCTCTTGCTGCAATAGACTGGTTGATGAGCATTGAACCTCATTGGTTTTCCACAATATTTGGTGTTTATTATTTTTCGGGAACTGTTATTGCGGCAATAGCAGCAGTTACAATTGCAACTGTATATCTTAAAGAGCACGGTTATTTACATTCGAGGATGACTAACGATCATTTATTCAGCTTAGGTGCTTTGCAGTTTGCATTTATAAACTTCTGGGGTTACATAGCATTTTCGCAATACCTTTTAATATGGTATGCTGATCTTCCTGAAGAAACATTCTGGATTCTGCAAAGATGGGAAGGGGGCTGGGCAATTATGTCCCTGCTTCTTATCGTTATTCATTTTCTTGTTCCTTACATTGCACTTGTTTCTCAGCCATCTAAAATGAATCCCAGAAGATTAAAGTTTATCTCCGTCTGGCTGCTCTTTGCACACCTGTTCGATCTCTACTGGCTGGTGATGCCCCAGATGCCTGGTTTAGCAGATGGTTTTGTATTTAGCTGGATAGACCTAGTCTTCCCGGTTGCAGCAGTTGGGTTTATAATAATTATTTTTAATATGAAAGCGAAGAAAGAAAATCTGATTCCGATTGGCGATCCAAAGCTAAAACGCGGATTGGATTTTCATCTGTAATAAAATGGATTTACTGAAATTAATATCATCTAAATTAAAGGAAAATCCCGG
>CBEPPX010000533.1:0-1981 GCA_965511205.1 uncultured Ignavibacteriales bacterium
AAGTAGCGAAATAATATTCTGCAGAACCGCGCCAGATAAAACCATTTTTAGTATTTGCGTAGTCTGTATAACTGAAAGTTGCACCTGCTTCTGCAGAAAGAGTTAACGCATCCATTAATGGGTGTATTATCTTTTTGTTTCCAGTTTGGCTAAAAGCAATGTTTAGAAAGGTAAGAATCAGGAAAAGTATAAGAGCAGTTTTTTTTAAATAGGAATTGTTAGACATAGGATTTCTCTTCACTCTTTATTGTGAAAATTTTAAGGATCCAAAATTTTTAAATTCTCACTTTGAACTTACGTATTCCGATCAAATAATTCTATTCAATTTAATGAATTTTCCTATTCCCACTCAGGTGTTGCTGCGTTTTGAAATAATTCCTCTCAATTTTCTCCATAAAAAATTGCATTTGCCAAATCGATGAAAATTCGCGGGGATTCTTTTTAAGTTTTTCTTCTAACCAGATTATTATAATTTCACTAGGTTAATTAAAAAAAATCAATTTTAATAGAGAAAATCAGATTGCAGTTTAAACTGAATTACATCTTCGTCCTGCTGTTCATAATTATTTATTCGGGTCATCTGCTACCACAAAAGTTATCAGGAACAGAAGTAAAAAAAACATTTTATCCCAACGGCACAATAAAAACTGAAGGAGATTATTGGTATGATAGATTACATGGATTCTACCGCGAATATTATCCAACCGGGCAGTTATGGAAGGAATGGAAATTTGAAGATGGAAAAGAAAACGGGCTCTCTACATGGTATTTTGAGGACGGAGTTGTAAGCATCGAGTGGAATTATAAAGACGGCGTGAAAGAAGGGATATCAAAATGGCACTATTTAACAGGTGAACTGTGGGCTGAACAAAAATATTACAACGGAAAACTTAACGGGCTAACTTACACCTATTACAAAACCAGTGAACTGCAGGGAGAGTGGAACTACATCGATGGAATGCTGCAAGATATTTCGAGAACTTATTATAAAACAGGGGAGCTGGAAGTTGAAAGAAATTTTGTTGATGGAAAACAAAACGGGAAAGTTTATATCTATCACGAGAATCACGTTGTTGCCCTGGATGCCTATTTTGAAAATGATAAGATAGAAGGAACGGTAAAACTTTACGATATGGCAGGAAACCTGAGAGTTAAAGATGAATATCTAAACGATCAGTTGCTTCACAGGGAAAGATATGACTACGAAGGAAAGTTTGAATCGAAAGAAGAGACACTCCGAAATTATTATGATGGAGGAACGCTCGATAACGAAACATTTTTAATAGATGGTGTTAAAGAAGAAGTTGCATCAACTTACTATGAATCCGGCTTCCTTAAAGAAGAAATTCCTTATGAGAATGGTGTTATAAACGGTAAGCAGATTATCTACTACGAAAACGGGATTGTGGAATCTGTAACAGATTATATCCACGGTGTTAAACGTGGGTTGTATAGTACTTATTACCCTAACGGTGCTTTAAAATCTGAAGAGTTCTATTCGAATGGAGAGAGGAATGGAATATTCGTTAATTATTTCCTGAATGGAAACTTAAAAGTAGTTGCTTACTATAAAAACGATGTACTTGATGGTGAATATAAAACCTACCACGAGAACGGATTAATTGCAACTGAGGTAACGTATGATTATGCTAAGATGCGCGGAAAGAAAAATTCGTACTATGAGAATGGCGCTTTTAAGCAGGTGGAAAATTATTTTAACGGTAAACTGGATTCCTGGTTAAGAACATATTTTCCAAACGGACTTCTTAAGAAAGAAGAATATTATAAAGATGGTAAGCTGCAACGCAGCAAAGAATATTCAACCGAAGGAGATCTTCTATCTACGCACGGTTACTAAACATCTGCGTTTAATATTGATATCAATAATTCTCCATTTATTGATTTTAGTTATTCCAACTTATACATTTCATAATCAATGATTAAAATATATAGCAACGAATATTATGAGTAATGATCAAAC
>CBEPPX010000534.1:0-1976 GCA_965511205.1 uncultured Ignavibacteriales bacterium
TGGAAACCTGGATTCAAAAACCGGTCAGGATATTATGAATATTATCAAAAAGTTTCCGAAACAAATCTTAAAACCTCAGGAAGCGATTCACGCCAATATTGCCAATTATGTTCACCATCCCGTATTCTAAATTCATGTTTTACATTTTTCTTTCGTAAAGCAATATGGACTAAAGAATTTCCTTCATAAAGGAAGTCATCATCTCCACAATCAAAATACCAACGAACAGACTCAAGCTGCTCCTTTGTTTTAGATTCAAGAATTTGAAAAACGTTGTATGTTTGGAAAGCTTCTTTAAGTTTCTCTTCAGGAATATTAATGTCTTTTGTTATTTCAACTAGATAAGCACGCACATCCTCGAAGTTCTCTACCTCAAAAGATGAACTCAATGGACATGCAGATGAAAACAATTCGGGATGGTGATTAGCATACCAAAAAGCAGCCTCCCCGCCTATTGAAAGTCCTGCTATCGCACGGAAACGCTTTTCTCTTTTGATTCGATATTTGTTCTCAACAAAAGGCATCAATTCACTAAAAAAATAATCTTCAAAACTCCAGTCTCCCCGGATATCATTTGGATAACCATTTCTTATTGTGCCTGCATCTGGCATTACAATTATCATCGGAGCAACTTTTCCTTTGTTTATGGCTTCATCCACTATATGAGCTAAATCACCTTGCTTAATCCAATCTGTTTGATTTCCACCTCCTCCATGTAATAGGTATAGTACTGGGTAATTAAGCTCTGAGGAATCATAATTAGGAGGCAGATAAATTGCATAATTACGTTCTGTAGCTAGAATTTTACTTCTGTGTGATAATTCTTCATATACTTTACCGTTTTGAGAAAGTACAGCTAAAGGAGTAATTATTATTAGTACGATTAATTTTATTGTTTTCATCTTTTTTATTAAGTGTATTCTTAATTGCTACTAACGGTTACATACCTGATGTGCCGACCCTTTGGGAGGCATAGGCAGGTATGTTTTGTTAGCTGTTGGTTTTTTCTATTTCAAAAATTAAATTTGACCTGTTTTTTTCATCTTTCTTTTGCTCCATTAAAATGAACCCATTTTTTTCTAACAAATTTTTAGAGCTTTCATTTTCCTTATGCGTAAAGGCTTCTATTTTATTAAGTCTTAACTCGTTGAATCCAAAGGCAATTATATTTTTTAAGGCTTCACTCATAATTCCTTTTCTTTGAAATAAGGGATTTAAATCATAACCAACTTCTGCCTTTTTGTTGTCCTGAGAAAAATTCCACAAATCAATCGTACCGATAATTTTAGAATTTTCTTTTAAAGTTATTCCCCAACAAATAAAATTATTGTTTTTAATTCCGTCATTTATCTTTTTAATGAATTTAAGAGAATCAGCCTTGTTTTTAGTCCTTTCACTTTCTCGTCTCTTTATAAATTTATTGATTGTTTTATCTGAACGTAAAAACAAGATGACGTCACAATCCGATTCATTAATCCTTCTTAATAAAAGTCTTTCGGTTATTATTTCAGGAAAGGGGTTAAATTTCATTTGATTTTTTTTCTTACTTGCAGCTAACTTCTTAATAAACACAATTACGCCTGCCTGTCGGCTGACAGGTTTATCGGGGTATTATTGTTAAATTATTATTGTTCGCTTATAGGGCAAAATACTCATTTTTTAGCCAAGAGAGCATATTCTTTTTCACTTAATCCATTAAAATTAGTTTTCTCTTCTTTATATTCATTCACTGTAACTTCAAATCCGCTTTGTGTTAATCTGTCTTTTAATCCCTCAACAGAATAAATTCTTAGATGATCTTCTTGCCCAAAATATTTTAACCGTTCTTCAGCAGTTATAATTGTTGTATCTTCATAGATCTCACCTTCCTTAAATGGTGTTTGAATTACGCAGCTTCCTTCCCTTTTTAATACTCTGTATAATTCATTCATTGCTTTCTGATCAGCTTCAATATGTTCCAAAACATGATAACAGAT
>CBEPPX010000535.1:0-1966 GCA_965511205.1 uncultured Ignavibacteriales bacterium
AAATCAAGACCACGTTCTAATTCCTGCAGGTATTCAAAATTATAATGCCATTCCTGCTTCGAATTAAATTTTCCTTTATTAATGCTTGCGAAAAGTGTGGTTGAATGATTAGCGAACTTAAATCTTAATACATTATCCTGAAATGAATATTGAGCCTGCAAATTGTTATCAGCTTTTCTCAGTGAATGGAAATCACGCATAGCAATAAATGGAGATAGCTGCAGCTCAAACTCATCAAGGGCTTCCAGCACTTCATAGATTGCAATGGTTTTATTCCTCTCGTTAATAGAGGCAATTGTTTTCTTTAGTTTTACAGCACCTACCCGGAAAATAAACTCGGGGAAAATATCTTTTTTAAATTCTGCTAAATATTGAAAACCTTTAGGGTGAACTTCACCTGGAAATTGATTTGTGGAAAGCTCATAGGATTTATTTTTAATCACTATAGCTTCATCAAGCTTGGAAACCACAACTTCTCTCGCAACGGGTGGATTAAGTGCAGCAACTAGCAATCCATGATAACGGCGGGTATTTAAGCCAAGCACTGTTGAACTTGCATAACCGCCAAGTCCGTTTGCATCTACCCATTCTAACTGCGATGATTTGGAAAAATCATTCAGCTTTTCTTGATTTAAAGTAAGCATAACTATTTTCCTTATATGTCATTCTATGATTGATTACAGAATATTATCCCTCAGTAACTTCTGAATAATCACTCTTTTTAGATTTTTGTCATTCCGAATCCACATTATTGGGTGAGGAATCTGTTTCAACATGACTAAGATTTCTCTCCCGATAAACCCCAAGATCGTGATCGAAATGACAGTAACGAATTTTTCAGATGCTTCTGTTATTTATTCTGTTTCATAGTATCAACTAACTTATAAACCTCGATTATAATGACATTAATGAACTCTCACCCGACCTCATTTAAAGAGAAGGTGAAGGAGAATTAGTTAAAAATACTTGCAAATATTCTATTGCTGAACCATCGCTATCTAATTAAAAAAGATAATCTTAATCAACCGCCGGTTGCAAAACCGGGATACAATGTCATTCCGCCATCAACATAAATACTTGTTCCGTTAATGTAATCTGCATAATCCGAAACGAGCCAGGAAGCTACTCTTCCAATATCATCAACTTCACCGATGCGTTTGTATGGAATCAACTTCATCAATTCATCATATGCTTCCGGCGTTTCCCAGGCAGAAGTGTTTATTGGAGTTCTGATAGCACCGGGGGAAATACTGTTAACGCGAATTCTAAATGGTGCAACTTCTTGCGCTATGCTTTTCATCATCATCATAACGCCGCCTTTAGAAGCCGCATAATTAACGTGGCCTGCCCAAGGAATAACTTCGTGAACTGAACTGATATGAATAATTTTTCCAGCTGCACACGACACTTCGGGTACAACACCTCTTCTCTTAAATTCTTTTACTGCTTCTCTTGCACAAAGAAATTGTCCGGTTAAGTTTACATTAATTACAGCATTCCATTGTTCAAGAGTCATTTCATCAATTGGTGCATCTTTTTGTAATCCTGCGTTATTAATCATAATATCAATCGTTCCAAATTCCTTAATCATTTTTTCAAACATTCCTTTAACATCATTTTCATTCGAGACATCGGTATGATGTGCATAAGCACTCACGCCGCAATTCATTTTTATTTGTTCAACTAATTCTAGTGCAGCTTGTTCGTTACCACGGTAATTTACAACCACATCTGCTCCAGCTTTTGCAAGCTCGATAGCAATTCCTTTTCCTATTCCGGAGTTTGCACCAGTTACCAATGCTTTCTGTCCTTTTAGCATTTTCATTTCAGAGCAAGTGGGCATTACAACTTGAGGCAAATGTTCAGTTTTTTGTTTTGACATTTATTTCCCATTATTTTTTTTAGGTTGTAAAATTTTAGCAATCAATCCGGTCCATCCAGTTTGATGTGAAGCACCAACACCTCT
>CBEPPX010000536.1:0-1959 GCA_965511205.1 uncultured Ignavibacteriales bacterium
TTTCCAAAACTTTAACTATCTCCACCGCATCCTCCAAAGTCATCCCGTCTTCAGCTTTTTCATCTCCACTAATTCTGATAATGATTGGCAATTCAACCACTTTATTCATTCCTCTCAAAATTTCTAATCCGAATCTCATTCTTTTTGTAAAGGAACCTCCGTACTCATCCTTTCGCTTATTAGTATTAGGCGAAAGAAATTGTGATATTAAGTAACCCGAACCAAACTGCAATTCTATTAAATCATATCCGGCTTTCTCAGCTCTTACTGCAGCATCAATAAATTGTTGTTGGACTGACTTTATCTCCTCAATAGTCATAGCTTTAGGTTTTTGTCCGCCATTAGGACATTTAACTTCTGATGCAGATAAATAAATGTTTCCGGGAAGTTTAGGATTTGCCATCCTTCCGGGATGATTTATATGTGCAACAGCTTTTGAACCGTTTTTATGAACTGTTTCAACTAACTGTTTGTGTCCTTCAATTTTAGCATCGCTATCAATGCCTATCTGCGTTGGTAATTCTCTAACTTTTTTATCGATATAAAAGGGTTCAAAGATTACCGCACCAACGTGTTTTGACCGTTTTTCCCAAAACGCTAAATGCCTATCAGTAATGTTGCCTTCGCTGTTGCCGTAACCGGTTTTAACTGCACTCATTAAAAAATTATTTCGTAATTTTATTTTTCCAAGTTTCATTATGATGTCCAATTTTCTTTTTGTAATACAGCTATATGACTTGCTGACGGTCTGTTTTTAATTTCATGGACTATTTTTAATCCACTTTGTTCTGCAAGACCTTTAATACCATTATTTTTAATGTATGATTTGAAATTTTTGTAATGATCTGTTCCTGCGGCAAATTCAACAATTTCGTTTAAAAATCGCCAGGCGTTTGTGGGTTTTGGGGCAAGATAATCTATTATAATAATTTTTTTTGCAGATTGTGAAAGTGTTCGGAGGATATTTTCCCTCTGGAGTTCATCAACTTCGTGAATTACATAAGAAAGTAGTGCATAATCATAATTAGTGCCGTTGTTATCAATAAACTTTATTGCATCGGAATGATAAAAATTAATTTTTTCGGAACCATTTCTCGTAAGCCTTCTCTTTGCAACTATAATGTTTCTTAATGATGGATCTGTGCCATCAATTCTGCTGCAAGTATCTTCAATCTGGAAAGAAAATCTGCCAGTGCCACAACCAACATCTACTAAAGAAGAATTTAATTCTATTATACTTTTAACGTAATCAAATGCTTTATCTTGATTTGGTGCGATAAATTTATCATAAAACCAGCCATCGTACCAATGATTTTTGTTTTCATTCATAATGAGTAGATAGAGTAATTAATGAAAAAAATCCAATCATAATTTATTTTTATTTTATTTTTCAAATAGCTTATAACTTTGGGAAACTATTTCTTAACAGCTAAGCACCGCATATAGTGTATTTCTCGTCCTGGATTCCCAACTCGAAGGAAAGCAAAGCCGCTTGATTATTTAAACAAAGTTGATCAGAATACTTGGGACCAACCAGGATGACGGGAGAAATGAAATCATTAGCGAATTCTTCAACCGGTTTCTTTACAAAAACAGCACCCTTTTTCGTGTAACCTAAAATGAGCAATTGAAATTCGCTGATCTTCAAGCAGCGATGTAACTCTGTCCAGCTATCCTCGTAACATTCCCGAAAGCCAATATTGAGATATTCTCCTGCGCGCTTATCATAATACAATCGTAGTTTTTTTTCTTGGGCAATAGCCATTTTATCAATCTCTAAATGTGATAAATGTTTTGGCTTGTTATAATCCCGGTCGTATGGGTCCTGCAGAAAATGGAAAACATTCAATTGTACATTGTGCTTCTGAGATAGCTGTAAGGCAAAATCGAACGCCCAGTCACCCTGCTTTGAATAGTGAGCACAGAATCCTATTGCGTTAAACGTTGGAATAGCCATAT
>CBEPPX010000537.1:0-1955 GCA_965511205.1 uncultured Ignavibacteriales bacterium
TACATACTTCACATTATTCTCATCCAGAAAATTCTTAAGTGTTTGTAATGGCATTTTCACCTCCTGTTAAATTTGGTTAATACTAACTTTCTGCTGCATTTATTTTTAGCATTATCTAAACAGGAATTTATAAGTCACACTATTTTAATGCAGCAATCACTTCAATAAAAATTTTAAGAGATTTCTTCGGTCAACTCTAAAAATCTTTTGTAAGGGATAGCCGCCAAACTCTCTGCCTGGAAAGCACCGTTAGACATTCCAATCATCGAAACTTTCGCTGCAGTTTCTTCGTCCGGCGCTTCGTATATATCAAGAAAATCATAATGACCAAGCAGCGCGTAATGGGAAATAAATTTAACTTCCGGGCACTTTTCTTTTACCTGCTCCAGCCAGGCTCTTCCAAGTTTGGCTCGTTCTTTCATCAGCTTTGAAGTTTCCGGGGAGAGTTTTGTAAGTAACACAAATGTTTTCATGGCTTAATCCTTTCCGTACAGTTGAACATTGGGTTTCTATTCTCTTAAAACCATACATCTTAAGCCGGATGAATTGCGCAGTGGTTTAAGTTGTAATCCTGATTTTAATGTAAGAAGATGAGATTAAATAATCAAAGGGAAGAGAAAAAATTCATTTGGTAATTAGCAAATTTTGGTGATATCTCGATTCAGGCTTTTCATTCATAACTTCTATATTTATCTTTTAATGTAGATAAATACTTAAAATTATCATAACAATTAAATTTTATTGAGTTCAGTATCCATGGTAAAAAAAAGATCGTGGCAATTGGTCATTACCATTACCGCAACATTAACTGCCATCATTGTTCCTTTAAATATTGTGTTAGGAATATCGGTGGACATCTACCAAACATTTTTTTTCTGGTTCATTACAGCAATCTTTACTCTGGATCTTATATTTAACTGTATCTATCCGCCCAGAGATGTATCTGAACATCTGAGCATTAAAGAAGCGAGGGCGAGGTATCTTAGATCGTGGTTCTTATCAGATATATTAGCTGCCATTCCTTTTACTTTGCTATTTTCAAGTGTCATCTTTGGAGTTTTTAGATTATTTAAAATTGCCAGGGTTGGGCAGTATATGCATATTATCCGGCAAAGGGCTGTGAGACTCGGAGATTATTTACTGCTTGGATTTTTTATTTTCTGGCTATTACTAATTGCACATTGGTTTGCCTGTGGTTGGATATATTTAAGAGCCTTTCCTGAGGGAATGGATAATCCAACAAGATATTTTACTTCACTCTACTGGATAATCGAGACATTAACAACTGTTGGATATGGAGAAACCACCCCGCTAAATAACGTGCAACTTGTATATGCAATGATTGTTATGCTTGTTGGGGTGGGTATGTATGGTTTTATTATTGGCAATGTTGCAAATCTTCTCTCCAAGCGTAACCCGGCAAGAACACACTTCTTTAATAATCTAGAGCAGTTAAAAGTTTTTGTGAATTATAGAAACATTCCCATAAATCTGCAGAAAAGAATCAGTGATTATTATACCTACATTTGGAAGAAAAAACTTGGTTTTGATGAATCGGTGTTTCTTTCCAGTTTACCTCAGGGTTTACAAAATGAAGTTTCGGTTCATCTTAAAAGAGAGATTCTTGAGAAGATTCAATTGTTTGAGGGGGTAAGTGATGAATTCTTAAAGGATGTTTCTTTTCATATGCGCCCGATAGTTTGTGTTCCGGAGGAACGTGTTTTTAAAGAAAATGATATTGGCAATGAAATGTACTTTGTTATCAGGGGAAAACTTATGGTGATTTCCAATGGGACAGAACTATCAACTTTAACAGATGGAGATTTCTTCGGCGAGATTGCATTGTTTGCAGAAAATAAAAGGAGAACAGCTACTATCCAAAGTGTTACCTACAGCGATCTTTATCGTTTAGATAGAGAACTTTTCAACGAGGTATTAAAAAGATATCCAAAAAT
>CBEPPX010000538.1:0-1950 GCA_965511205.1 uncultured Ignavibacteriales bacterium
AAGAAGCTAATCAATATTTAGAATCTGCAGCAAATTTCTTTGAAGGATTGAAGAACGTGAATTTTTCAGCTGGGCTGGTTCAAAAAAGTATATAAAAAATCCTCTCTTGGTAAACCGTGGTTAATCTATCATAGTTGAGATTTTCTAATTATTTCACATACATCATCCTCATGTTGTAACAAATCTAAAAGCACTAAATCCAAAACGCTGGGGCAGTGTTGATTTAAAAACAAAGCAGAACATCTATTAATTGTATCACTCAATTAGTATATTTAAACCCATCTAAAATCATATAAATTATTTTCTATGAAATCTAGTTTACTTTGCTTTTTAATAGTGATTGCTTTTTCTATAAGCAATACTTTTTCACAGGTTGAAAATGTACCACTCACACATCCTGTCTATACTTTTCTAAAAGAAATGAAGGTAAAAGGGATTGTTCCCTATATAAATGAAGACCTGCCGAATCTATCCAGGTTTGAAGTTAGAAAACATATAGAAGCAATTGATAATAAATTAATTGAACTAAGCTCTACTGAAATAAAATTATTGAACAGGTATAAAGCAGAGTTTTATGAAAGTCTGGATGATGATACCGCAACTTACTTTTTTCATCCCGAAAAGAGTTTCTCAACAAGTCTATCCGAAGTTTTTTCGAATAAGGTAAAATATTTATATGCTTACAAGGAAAAGAATGCAAATGTTTATATGAACTTGTTTGGACATGTTTATTACGGGCAAACCTTTAAACCGGAAATAAACAACAGCACACTATTTGATGGTGGTTTAAGAATCCGCGGTACAGTTTTTAATCACCTTGGTTATAACTTTTCTTTAATAAAAGGAGGCGTAAGCGGCAGCAGCGAAGTTGCTGAGCTAATTGAACCGAGACTACTTTACAGTTTTAAGTGGATTGAAGATTCTGAGAATATTGGTAATTATGATTTTACAACCGGTTATATAAAATATCATACAGAACCGGTTGATGATATGAACCTTTCCATACAGGTAGGAAGAGAGAACAAAACTGTTGGTTACGGCTACAGCAGTAAGCTTGTGCTTTCTGGTGATAATCCACCTCTGGATTTTATCCAGTTTAATTTTGATTACGGAATTGTAAGCTTTACTTCTATCCATGGTTCTACAGTTGGAGAGTTTAGTACGAACGGGAATGCAAGGTTTACAAAATACTGGACATTCAACAGGTTAAAGCTAAAGTTTGAAAATCTTTTTGATTTTGGAATTGGAGAGAGTATTGTCTATTCGGGCAGGGGACTTGATTTAGCTTATTTAACACCAGTTGGTTTTTATAAATTTATAGAACATTCTATTCAGGATAGAGACAACGCAAACCTTTACTTCGATTTTCAAACCGGTTTTATTAAGAACCTGGAATTCCAGGCAACTTTTTTGCTTGATGAAAATATTCTTTCTAACCTTCAGGATTTAGAAAAGTATACAAATAAAACTGCCTACCAGCTTGGAGTTTTTTGGTATCAACCATTTTCAATTAATGATCTTTCATTCGTTTTAGAATACACAAAGATTCGTCCATTTGTTTATACACATTTCGATAGCATGAATGTTTACACTGCTTTCGGTAAAAATCTTGGACACAGAATTGGACCAAATGCTGATGAACTATTTTCCCGTCTCTCATATAACTTTAATGACTGGATTCGATTAAACCTGGTTTATGCACACATCAGGAGAGGAGAAAATGTATTCGATGATGAAGGTAACCTGGTTAAAAATGTTGGAGGTGATATTTATTTAAGCCATGGTCACAATCTTGAAAATACTACTGCAAAATTTTTAGACGGCTTAAGGATTAATAATGATGTATTTGAAATTGGGATGCGGATAGAGCCGGCACGCGATTTTATTTTTGATATAATTTACAACTACAATATAGAATCAAATCTTACAAAGGGAATTAAGGATTACCTT
>CBEPPX010000539.1:0-1949 GCA_965511205.1 uncultured Ignavibacteriales bacterium
TAATTGAAGATAAAATAAATGAAGTCACATAAAATCATTTTAAAAACAATCCTTCTTGTTGTTTTTGTTCAGTTGCTGGTTTTAGCGCAGTTTGGTCAGAATAAAGTACAGTACAAATATTTTGAATGGTATTATATTCAAACAAACCACTTTGATATTTACTTTACTGATAATGGTGAAACACTTGCAGAGTTTACTGCTTATGCTGCAGAAGATGCATTAAGCAAAATTCAGGGCAGCTTCGATTACTCTATTAACAATCGTATTACCCTTATTATTTACAATTCACAAAATGATTTCCAGGAAACGAATGTAACCGATTATTACTTAAGCGAGGGCATACAGGGTTTTACCGAACTGTTTAAGAATAGGGTGGTTGTACAATTTGCCGGTTCCTACAAACAATTCCGTCATCTTGTTCATCACGAGCTTGTGCATGCGGTTTTAAATGATATGTTCTACGGTGGATCGATACAAAATATTATTTCCAATAACATATCGCTGCAAGTACCCCTTTGGTTTAATGAAGGAATGGCAGAATATCAGGCGTTGGGCTGGGATGAAAATACCGATATGTTTATCAGGGATGCTGCTATTGGAGAGTACCTGCCTGATATTCAGAGTTTAAACGGGTATTTTGCTTACCGAGGCGGGCAGGCAGTGTTCTACTATATTGCAAAAAAATATGGTAGAGAAAAAATAGGTGAAATTGTTAATGCTATTAGAGGTGTTGGCAATGTTGATGGGGCTTTAAAGCAGACAATAGGACTTTCACTTAAAGAATTAAATGAAAGATGGAAAAAAGATATTAAAAGAGTTTACTGGCCAGATATAGAAATTACAGAAGACCCGGATGAATTTGCTAAACGACTTACCGATCCGGAAGAAGATGGTGGATTTTATAATACCAGTCCTGCTATTTCACCACAGGGAGATAAAATTGCATTTATTACAAACAGGGATTTCTTTTTCAGTCTTTATATTATGGATGCAAACGACGGCACCATAATTAAAGAACTGGCAGAAGGAAACAACTCACCAAATTTTGAAGAACTGAACATTCTAACACCCGGATTATCTTGGTCGCCTGATGGGACAAAAATTGCCTTTGCTGCGCTTAGTCATGGTTATGATTTAGTATATATTATTGATGTTGAGGAGGAAGACTATAGTGCGCTACCTATAAAATTGGATGCCGTTCACAGCGTTGCATGGTCGTGGGATAGTAAATATCTCTCATTTATTGGACAAACAGCCAAACAAACTGATGTTTATTTATATGAATTTGAAACCAAAGAGATATCAAACCTGACTGATGATATCTTCACTGATTCTGATCCCTGCTGGTCTCACGATGGTAAAAAAATCTACTTTGCTTCAGACAGGAACAGCTACCTTACTATGGATGATGTGTCTGAAGGGTTCAAAATTTACAAACACGATTATACCCAGAAGGAGATATATTCACTTGATATTGAAACCAGGAATGTTCAAAGAATTACGGATATGCCCGGAAGTAATGAAAGTTCTCCGGTAATTAGCGAAGATGATACTCAAATTCTTTTCGTTTCTGATTTAAATGGAATAAATAACATCTACAAAAAAAGGGTTGTCTTTTCTTCTAATGATATTGGTGTAAGTGATATTAAAGATATCAATCCAATTCCTGTTACAAATTCACAAGCAGGGCTTTACCAACTTTCTGCTTCCCGCGATGGTGAGAAACTGGCGTTTTCTTCTTTATACGAATCTGCATTCAACATCTTTACACTTAGTAACCCATTTGATATAGATTTAGAATTAGAGGAACTACCCCTTACTAAATTTAGAAAAGGAATGCTGGACCTGGATGCTCCGAAACTTTTTGTTTCTGGTGATAAAGAAGATGAAACGAAAGTAAATATATCTGCCAGGGATACATCAGATTCAGAATCGTCAATATTTCTAAC
>CBEPPX010000540.1:0-1938 GCA_965511205.1 uncultured Ignavibacteriales bacterium
CGATTCTTCATCCTCAAAAATTTGTGGTGTAAACTTTTGGTTTAACAGAGTTCCGCCTGTTCTTAAATGATCAATTTTTGCTGCAGATTTAATTACGCTTGTTGGTCCGTTTACATCTGCGCCCTGCACAGGGGAGATTCCCTCTGAAACCGGGAGGTAGGCAAAACGCCCATCTGGAGTTGCCCCAATTTTACTACCGAAATAAACATGGCTTGTTGTAGGCAACAGGTTTATTCTAAAATATCCACCTTTTGTGTTTGGTCTTCCATCAACAGCAGTGTAAAATGCTTCAAAAATATCTTTTAAAATTTCATCAGCGTAATCATTATCGTTTCCATATTTAGGAGTATCATTTATTAATTTACTTCTAATTTTCTCATTTTGTTCAAAGTTCAATTTCAAAGAAGCTAGCATTTCAGTCATTGTCACTTTTTGCTTGTCAAATACATTGTACTTTAGAGAAGTTAAAGAATCCGTAAGTGTTCCTATGCCTACACCTTGAATGTAAGATGTATTGTAACGTGCACCACCGTTATTGTAATCTTTTCCATTTTCAATGCAGTCATCAATCAGCAAAGACATAAACGGGGCGGGGAGGTATTCTGCATAAAGCCTTTCAATTATCCTGTTGCCTTTAATTTTTATATCGATGAAGTGCTGTAATTGTTTTTTATATGCTTCGAATAATTCATCATATGAATTAAAATTATTAGGATCACCAGTTTCAATTCCAATTTTCTTATTTGTTAAAGGATCAACTCCATTATTCAAGGTGATTTCAAGAACTTTAACCAGATTGAAATAACCTGTAAGTATATAGCTCTCTTTACCAAATGCTCCTGTTTCAACGCAACCACTTGCCCCTCCGTTGCGAGCATCTATCAAGGATTTACCCTGCCTCAACAGTTCCTGGATGATTGCATCGGTATTAAATACTGAAGGCTGTCCGTAACCGGTTTTAATAATGTTTAAAGCACGTTTAATAAACTTGTTCGGATTTTTTTTGCTAACCTGCACCATAGAACTTGGTTGAAGCAAACGCATCTCTTCAATAACATCAAGAATCATAAATGTTAATTCATTAACTGCATCTTCACCATTTTCTTTTACACCACCAAGATTGATTAAACAAAAATCCGTATAAGTATTGCTTTCCTTTGCTGTTACTCCAACTTTAGGCGGGGCAGGTTGATTATTAAATTTTATCCAGAATGATTGGAGTAATTCCCGAGCTTTCTCTTCTGTAAGTAAGCCACTTTCAATATCTCTATTGTAAAACGGAAGCAGATGCTGATCAAGCCTGCCCGGATTGAATGAATCCCATGTGTTTAGTTCAGTTATTACACCAAGATGTACAAACCAGTAATATTGAAGAGCCTCCCAAAAAGTTCTTGGAGGATTTTCAGGAATTCTTTCACAAATTCCTGCAATTGTTTCAAGCTCATCTTTTCTTAAAGAATCTTTTTCACTTTTTGCATTTTCAAAAAGCATTACACTATAACGTTTTGCAAATGCTATCAACGCGTTAGCAGATATATGCATTGCTTTTAATTCTTCGCGCTTTGCCAAAGCTTCATCATCATTTTCAAAATCAAGTAATTCTATTTGCTTATTAATCTTTACTATAAAATCTTTCATTCCCATTTTATATATTTTATCATCCAGAACAGTATGCCCGGGTGCACGTTGTTCCATAAACTCAGTAAATATACCTGCAGTATAGGCCGTCTTCCATTCTTGATCCATTACGTGAAATATTTTATCGCGAATAGATTGCCCCTGCCAGAAAGGAATTATTTTTTCAGTTTGAATTGCGTTTAATTCTTTATCAACTTTAAATGGAATTTTATCACGCGAATTTAATATTTCAAAATCCTGAATGCTATGCAAGCAAAGTTCTGGATAGGTTGGAGTAGCTTTTGGTTCTGGTCCTCTTTC
>CBEPPX010000541.1:0-1937 GCA_965511205.1 uncultured Ignavibacteriales bacterium
CTGCCGTTTGTAACTATTCACCAGGTTTATGAAAGTTTTATAGATTCCTCCTACTTTCCTCTTTCCTTTTTAGGAACAATGATGGATGATGATACAACGTACACAGAATATAGCTTTGTAGGTGATTCGGTAATACATGTTGTAAAAGGAAATCCAAATACAAAACAGGTTAGTGTAGATTCTTTAATTAATGTTAACAAAGGATTCCAGGATGGACTTTCAATTCTTTATTTTGCTAGGATGAATACAGGGAGAGATACAACACTTTTTGTTCCATGTTTTGTAAATGAAAATCAGGAAATTGCCACGCTCAATATCTATTCCGATCATGAAGAAATAGAAATAGATGCCGTTGATTATGGGATTGATTGTTTAAAACTTGACGGGTCAACAAACTTTGTTAGTGTTTACGGCTTTACGGGTGAGTTTGAGGGCTGCTTCAGCAATGATAAATATTCAATCCCGATAGTTGCAAGCATGAATGTTTTAATAGGGCATGTTACTTTGGAACTAATTAATTGGAACTTAAACGATTGGAAACCACCGGAGTACAAGGATTGAACGACGAAGCAAAACTTTATCCATATCTTGATCTCCATCCTTCTATTGCAGAATCTGTTTTTCTTGCGCCGGGAGTTAAAATTATTGGTGATGTAGAAATTGGCGAAGACTCAAGTGTATGGTACAACACTGTAATTAGGGGCGATGTTCATTATATAAAGATAGGTAAGCTTACCAACATACAGGATTGCTGTATGCTTCATGTAACTAATGATAAATACCCATTAAATATAGGCGATAAGGTTACTATAGGTCATTCCGTTTCACTGCATGGCTGCACAATAAATGATTTATGCCTTATAGGAATCGGAGCAATTATTCTTGATGGTGCAGTTGTAGAAGAAAAATCAATTGTGGCTGCAGGCGCGCTTGTAAGGCAGAATTTTGTTGTACCTGCAGGCAAACTTGTTGCAGGTGTGCCCGCAAGAGTTGTGAGAGATCTTACGCAGGAAGAATTGGATGAGTTTGAGCGAAGTGCCATTCGTTATAGAGAATATACAAAACTTACGATTGCTTCATTAAAAAATGGAAATATAAAATAAAATTTCATAAACAATTCTTCAAAAAGTATTATTTAAAGTGATAAAGAATTTACAGGTTTTCTCCCCTTCAAAATCGATAGATAAATTATCAATTCACAAGCTTGTTGGTTCGTTAAAGAAAGAATTAAACCTGCAGATAGATTCCTTAGTAATAAATTTTGTTACCTCTACGGAAATAACCGAACTAAACGAAAAATACTTACATCATTACTTTTCCACAGATATTATCACTTTTGATTATTCTGGAAATAGAAATAAAATTGACGGCGAAATATTTATCGCAATTGATGATGCAGAATCAAATGCGCGCAAATTTAGAGTTCATTTTAAAAATGAGATTACACGGCTTATAATTCACGGAATTTTACACCTACTCGGCTACGACGATCAGCAAAAAAAAGATAAAATAATTATGAAACGAATGGAAAATGATTTGCTAAATAAGAATAAATTTATTTTATTAAGGGGCAGATAAGCGAAGTTAAGTATTACGAAGAAATCTCTGGAAAATTACCGGTCTAATTTAGGCTATTTAGTAAATTTTCTTACAATAATCAGGGGATCGTGATTTGTTCATAGTGAACCAATTTATAGGCGACGTTCTGAAAAGCAAACAATATCTCTCTAATAATTTCTCTATACAAACGGTTCCTTCCGGCTACTATATAAATGTTACTGAATCTACAGTTTTTAATTTATGTTACTTGAAACTATCTATTAGTTTTTAATGAATATAAAAGAACTTTCATCAAATTATTTCGATTACATCGAAAACATCAAGCGTTACTCGCCGCACACTGTAAAATCATATAAAACTGATCTTAATCAATTTAC
>CBEPPX010000542.1:0-1936 GCA_965511205.1 uncultured Ignavibacteriales bacterium
TTGAAAACCGTTAAGGATGCAAGTCCTTCCGGGGTTCGAATCCCTGACTCTCCGCCCCTGTTTTCTTAAATGCGAGAATTGCGATTATAAGCGGTTTTCGCATTTTTCATACTCCCTGATACACTCAAATACACCCTCCTGGACCCTAACATGGTACCTTTTTGGTACCCTCTTGCTACTAGCAACTAATTTTATAAAGTAAAAAAAATGCCATCATTATTGATGGCACTTATTCAAATGAACCTGAATTTTTATTGGGTGAGAAGATTATCCAGATGGGAAACATCGCTGTGCAAATGATCTGATTTATTGTGAGCATATCGTTCAGTTTCCGATACCGACCAATGCCCGAGTAGTTCTTTTATATTCTGAATCTTAACACCATTGTAGATCAGCATAGTTGCGTAGGTGTGTCTAAATTTATGTAGATAGGCATTAGATAATATTCCGGCATCGGCAGCTATTGATTTGCAGGTTTCCAACATTCTACGTTCACGGAGTTGAAATCCTTTTGGAGACGTAAACACATATTTATCTGATAGTCTGTGAGGATAATACCTTACTATCAACTCATACATAATGTTATTCATTGGTATGGCTCGTTCTGAGTTAAATGTCTTCGTCTTAAAATTTTCTGTGGACCTCACAAATAACAACTTTCGTTCAAAATCAACATCCTGCCAATTAATATTTGCAAGCTCTCCAAAGCGCATTCCTGTAAACAGCAATCCCATAAAAGCTAATCTATACGCATCATCCATTGGTTGTGAAAAAAATGCCTTGAGTTCTTCCTTGGTGTAAAACTCAGGCTTTCTCCTTTCGACCTTCAAGTTTTTAACATGTAACATAGGATTACGCTTAATATGATCCTTAACATACTCCTGTTGGAAGAAAGCTCTAACGGTTGCTAAGAAAAAATTTACTGTTTTGGGTTTTGCCCTTGCCTTGATTTTCTTCTTTCCACGAATTGTTTCTTTCTCTCTAATCAATTCATTATACAACAGTGTAGCGTGATCGGGAAGGAACTCATCTATGTATTTGATATTAAGCGCGGCTGCAAATTTTTTAAGTTCTTCAATGACAAATGAATATTTCCTTTGGCTTGCTGCTCTTAAATCGCTCTTTGTTAAAAGGTAATCATCTGCATCTCGCACAAACAAATATCTGGTTGGTTTTACACCATTGCGAATCATTCGGTTTTCATATTTTTCCAGCTTGATTGAACTTTCAAATGCTTCTGCTTCTCTCCTAGTTCTAAACGTTCTTTTTAAGCGGGTACCATTCTGGTCCCGGATGTTAACTAAATAATTACGATTAGGATTTTGTTTTATTGCCATACTATACTCCTTCTGTTATTATTCGTGCAAGTTCAACTATATTTACAAATGGTTTGTCCCCAAGATATGTTGCTTTAATTTTGCCGGACTTAACTCTGCGTCGGATAAACTCTTCCCCTACTGATAGTTGCTTAGCTATTTCCTTCAGTGTGAAAATGGTTTTTTGAGGGTTGTTGTGAACAAGAATGTTTATCGTAGTCTGGTAAGCTTGATTGAAAGTTAAAGACCTGTTTTGAGAATCAGAAATAACAGCAGGCGGAGTCTTGGAATGCTCCTTCCCTGCCGTTACTTCGTGATAATTCTCAAAGTTAATTATTTGAGGCATACTTATTACTTATACCAAATATTATTTGTGAAATGACAAGTAATAATATTTTAAATAGTTGATTGAACTTTTAACCAGTTTACGTTAAGTTGCATATGTACTGATGTAACCCCTTTCTGAATAACTACAAATGCTGGCTGGGGAATGTCCTGATTTGGTGGTAAGGATTAGCCGGAAATGAAAAAACAATCTAATTAATTTGAGATATGATACTTAATATCCGGGATGATATGCTTCAAACTTCCTGGATGATATATATGCACGGATATTATTC
>CBEPPX010000543.1:0-1931 GCA_965511205.1 uncultured Ignavibacteriales bacterium
TTACATTATTATCTTCTTTAGCTTCAATGTCAATTCCATAATTTAAAGTAACAGTATTCAATACACTGTTTTTATGTTCACCGAATTTTCCAATAATCTTTCCTTCGTGAAGAGGCCAGATCATTTCACCTTTCATCTGTGCAAAGGATGAAAATGTATTTGTATTCAGATTGTATTCTATCCCGTTAGTTTCTTCAATAATTTCAGTGCCATCAACCGAAGCCAATTGCTGCTTCCTATTTTCCTTATCTTCCATAAGCTTAGTAATGATATTTTTTATCCTGCTTTGCGCTTCCTTTTTAGCATCCAGAGTTGCCTGCAGATTAACTTTATCCTGCCGAACATTATTTAATATTTTTTTTCGTTCAACTAATTTGGTTTGAAGAACTTCTTCTTCAGCTTTTTTCTGTTCAGCAAGTAGTCTTTTATCATTTATTTCCTGCTGCAGCAATACTTTAGCTGTTTCAAGTTCATCTTTTTTTGCTTCAAGTTCTCCCAGATCCTTTTCTCTTCTATCAGAAAATTTCTTCAAATATTGAATTCGTAAAATTGCCTGCTGGAGTGATTCGGAATCTATAACACTTTCCAATTCGTTCAACGAACCTTTTTTATAAATAGCAACCACATACCTGGCATAATTCTCTTTAAGGACTTCTATTTCAGTTTCAATCGATTTAATGTTTCTGTTTCTCTTATTTATCTGCGCTTGTTTATCCTGTTCTTCCCTGCGAAAGTTATTGATGATTTTGTTTAACAGGAAACTCTGTTTGTTATAATTTTCCAAAACCTTAACAGATTCCTTTTCGAGAGCATCTTCTTCTTCAAGTTCTATTTCAAGTTCCGATATCTCTCCTTTTATTCTTGCGAGTTCTTCTTTTTTATCATCAATCTGTTCGCCCTGCGGAAAGATGGGTATTAAATTGGCAAATAAAAGGAAGGGTATGATATATAAACGATTGGTTACCATGCTATAATTGTTGCATCATCAGGTAAAATTAAATCGATCGCTATGCTCCTATCATTTGCGATTATATTTTTATAGGTAATAAAAACTTTTTGGTTCTCAACTTTATTCTGAACTTCAATATTAAACGGAACGGCAACATTTTCAAGCATTTCAAAATTTGAGTAACTCCCTGCAAGATTTTTGCTACCATCGAATGCTTTTAATGTATAATTTGTTATACCAAGTTCCCTGATATCTACCCTGTAAATAGTTGTTGTGTTTTCAGTTGGATCAATATAGGTAAGCACGTATTTATCATTTTCAACAGTATAATCGTTTGGCTGTTTGTACAAATTATCTGTTAAATTCACTGAGCCAACAAAAGCATCAATCAAATCGTTGAATGATAAATTCACTTTAAAAATATTCCGCAGTACATCTTCATTCACCTCGCCGGTATAAGCTGTATTTTCAAATGCATCGTAGAAGATAAAATCTTTTTCAGTTACCAATGCCTGGGCTAATTCAATTCCAAACGGACCCATAATTGTAAAATAAATTGAATCGGGTTTGAGCATAACAACTCTAAAGCTGGCGCTGTTATCGTAAATATCAGATTCAATTTCGATTGTTCCAACTCCTTCAAAGCTTTTTATTTTCCTGCGGTTAGCTTCAAGTTTGTTTATCAGTCTTTCGGAGGGAAGAAGTTCAACCTCATCTGTTGGTTTTGAAGGAATGCATCCCTGAAATAATAGTAAAAGATTTACCCAGGTAATTACGACAATTAATATTTTTTTCAAATTGATCCGGTCTCCACTTTTTGTTTTAATAAATCATTTGAAGAATCAAGATTCAGTGCCTTACGCCAAATTTCCACTGCCTGGTTTTCTTCACCCATTTTATATAAGATATCTCCTAGATGATCAAGCATTACAGAATTCTCTCCGCCAACTTCAATTGCTTTCTCAATGTAAATTTTTGCTGG
>CBEPPX010000544.1:0-1930 GCA_965511205.1 uncultured Ignavibacteriales bacterium
CACCCACACTGTTTTCCTTAATAATCCTGTTATAATCAGTATGAATTTCACACACAGGAGGAATTTGATTCATTTTAACAATGTCTTCTACAATATCTAAACAATATTCACTCGCAATCCGGGAATCACCAAGGTCCATGGTTTCTTTACAAAACGAAATGGTTTCAATACCATTTGCTAATTCAAAATACTTAACAGGTATGTTGAGATTTTTATAAGCTTCCTCCATAAACATTGCCCATATAGGAAGCGATGCTTTTGCGCCCTGCCCATACCAACCGGTAAACTTAACCCTGTGATCATCAAAACCAACCCAAACACCCCCAACAAGTTGTGGTGTGTAACCAACAAACCAGGCATCAGAATAATCCTGTGTAGTTCCGGTTTTACCAGCAGCAGGATATTGAAAATAACGACGCACACCTGCGCCGGTTCCATAATCGACAACATCCTTCATCATATCTACAATTATTGAAGCTGTTTCCGGAGATATTGCCTGCACAACTTCCGGCACAAATTGTTCTATAAGAATCCCGTTTTTATCTTCAATTTTAAGAATTGAAATCGGTTCTATATGCACGCCTCTGTTAACAAATGTTCCAAAGGCTGATGTAATTTCTAGTGGCGATACTTCTGAAGTGCCAAGTGCAATTGATGGGAAGGGCTCGAGATGTGATTTTATTCCCATCCTTTGTGCAATCTTAACAACCTGGTTAGGAGGAGCTATTTCGCTTATGGTCATTCTTCCTGTAATAACGTTTAAGGATTTTGCCAATCCCCATCTAAAGGTTACATAACCCCCATACTCTCCATCAGAATTTGAAGGTGACCAGCCGTTGTAATCAAACTTTTGGTTAAGAAGAGTATATGCAGGGAAGTAACCGTTTTCTATTGCAGTTGTGTAAACAAACGGTTTGAAAGAAGAACCCGGTTGTCGTTTAATCCCGGTTACATGATTCAAGCCCCTTCCGAATTCCTGATTTTCTCCGCCAACCATCGCTTTAATGTAACCGGTTTTCGGATCGATAACCACAAATCCTACTTCCACCTTAGTTGCAATAGTTTTAACAGAATCTACGAATGCCTCATCATTTTTTAAACGGTTATAAACCATCGCTTTTTCATCCGCTGTTTCTGCATTCATGTAAAGCCGCGATTCTTTAACTGCTCTATCGATTAAGCTTTCCAGCAGATCTTTATTCCTGGTCCATTTCCATTTTTCATTAAACAGCTTTTGATATTCTTCAATATGCTTTGCGGACACGGTGTTCGCTATCTTTTGCATATTCAGTTCTAAAGTAGTGTAGATATTTAACCCATCACGGTAAAGATCATAGTCATATTCATCCGCTAAACCGGAAAGCTGCTGCCTTAAATATTCCATAAAATGAGGTGCATCCGTTTTTAGCACACTCATGCTTTCCTTGCTGAGTACAATCGGCTCTTCTTTAAGCTTCTCGTATTCCTGTTCATCGAGCATACCTGTAACTACCATATTGTGCAATACAAGATTACGCCTGGCAAGAGAATTATCATAATTGGAAACGGGGTCGTAATCTCTGGGTGATTTTAATAGTGCAATAAATACTGCCGATTCAGTTAAAGTTAGTTCGCTCGCTTTTTTATTAAAATAAACTTGAGCACCTGCTTCAATGCCGTAAGCACTTTTACCGAAGTATGATACATTCAGATATAATTCAAGTATTTCTTTCTTTGTAAATCGTTTTTCTATTTGAATCGCAGACAGCCACTCCCTGATTTTTCTAACACCCACATCAATCTTATTTTCCTCGAGAGTTTTAAGTTTGTACAGATTTTTTGCCAATTGCTGTGTAATAGTACTTGCACCTTCGCGAGAAAAAGTTACAATGTTTTTTATCATCGCTTTAAAAAATCTTGGCAGGTCAACTCCCCAGTGATCAAAAAACTT
>CBEPPX010000545.1:0-1925 GCA_965511205.1 uncultured Ignavibacteriales bacterium
TTTACACCAGAAAAGTAGTGAAGTAAAATTTCATCAAACAAGTGACCTTTTGCAGCCATCACTGCTGCCCCTATCTGGCAAAGCCCAACACCATGCCCCCATCCGGCTCCGTGTAAAATAAACTTGTCAGGGATGTCTTTTTCACCACCCGCTTTTTCAATTACTATTGCTGAACTGTAAAGATGAGATTCTGATAAAGCTCTTCTTATTTCCAGTTCTTTCCCAATCGTTAAAGTTATTTTAGTACCGATGATTTTTAGTTTTGTAATACGGGATGATTTTCCTCGTTCAACTGGAATAAGATCAATTATTTCCCCAAAGTCTTCGCCAGTTTTTTCTTTTATAAGATTAGCAATTTCTTTCTGGCTATATTCAATTCTCCATCTATAAAAGTCTATGGTTTCCCGGTCGTAATCAACAAGTATCTGGGTAAGTATCTTTTTATCACTCGTATTACAATATGAATTAGGATTACCCAGAATCCACTTTCTTGCTTTTTTCTCATCAGTAAAATCGAGAGTGTAATTTTCCGGTTCGTACTTATAATCTATAACCGATTTCAAGTAACTGATCTCTATGGGCTCCCAAACATTTTCGTATGTTTCCGTAATACCGCCGCAGCATTTTGAATAACGTGTATCACATATTTCATTTCCACTAAGTAATACGTTTCCCCTTGTTGAGGAAACAGCATCATAAGCTGCCTGGGTGGTAACTTTGGTAACTCCCTGGAATCTTTGGCAATGATCATCGGCACACACATCAAAAAGTTTATGGTCTGCTTTATCATACCATTTTATCCGTTCATCATCATTTGCCTTGCTTACTGCAAGTTTCTTTTTTTTATTTTCTGAGTCGGAAACCTGTGCAAGCACCCAGCTTCTTGCAATAACGGCATGTGCTTTTAATAATTCCATTGAACTTTTTGCATTCATCTCTGAGGAAATAACACTTACAAGGTAACTTTCCAATGGTATACAATTAATCGCAACTATATTTTCTTCATCTCTTAAAAGTTTAAGAGAATAATTAAACCTCTGTTTCTCTTTCCGTTCCCAATGAAAATTTTTTCCGATAACAACATCACGAATTAAAAATGATTCGGAAACCGGTTCAGTAGGTTCAAAAACTATTTCGTTTGCAACCTCAAGTTTTTTGGATGCGCTTTTACAAACAACTACATTATTTACAATTTCAGCTGTAAATATTCCGCTAAAAGTTTCTTTAAAACCAAAAACCCTGAAGTCGCCGTATAGTTCAAAATTAATCTTTCTATCCGAAACAACTCCTACGCATATTTCCGGTTCTTCTGCCGGTATCATTCTTATAAGATTTTATTTATTAAATACTAGTTCTAAGCTAAGAGATTTTTCGAACAAAATATAAGCATTACTTACAAATGTTGTTTGCATCATGTTTTTTCTCTTAATGGAATCTTAATTCGATTCTGTTTAATTTAAGTTAGATTATAAATGAATTTCGGTAAGGTGTTTTTAATATGAAAAAAAAAATTAATGAAAATATATCGATAATAGGATTTCCAATCGATCTTGGTTCCGGCAGGCGCGGGGTAGATATGGGTCCATCGGCTTTGCGAATTGCAGGTTTACAGAACAAGCTGAAAGACCTTGGCTATAAAGTGAATGATACCGGTGATATAAAAATTGAGATAATGGAAAGACAGAAAATCGGAAACCTAAAATTGAGATACATTGATGAAATCCTTAAAACTTCCAACACTCTTGCTGCTAAGGTTGAATCTGTTTTAGATAAAAATAATTTCCCACTTTGTATTGGCGGAGATCATTCTATGGCTCTTGGAACAATTGCCGGAATTTCTTCCTATTGTAATAAGAACAGCCTTAAGCTCGGTGTAATATGGATAGATGCGCACACAGATATGAATACTGATAAGACTTCTCCTT
>CBEPPX010000546.1:0-1922 GCA_965511205.1 uncultured Ignavibacteriales bacterium
TGAATATTTCCAGCTTACATTTTAAGGATTTTTCCTGAATAATTGGGGAAGATTAAATTGTAGTTAATGAGTAAAGGATTAGGTTAAAAATTGCGAATCCCAGAGCGCCAAAAATTATAGTAACAATAATTCTTTTTCTTCTCTGTTCGCGGAATATCTCCCCGCCTAATTTAGAACGACCGTTAAATTTTACAAACCCAAACATCTACTTGATTCTTACCTGGTAAATTGAAAAAGTGAGAGCCAAATGTACATAAAAAAGTAATGCTTTTCCACCATACTTAGAGGTAACTAACTGCTAATAAAAAACCCCTCCAATTGGAGGGGTTTTAATAAAACCAGTTTAAGAAATATCTTATTTAATAAGAGTCATCTTTCTAACTTGTGTAAACTCACCGGCATCTAACCTGTAGAAATACATTCCACTGTTAATACCAACTGCATCAAAGTTAACTGTATGAACTCCTGCTTCCATAAATTGGTTAGCCAACGTTTTAATTTCCTGCCCAAGTGAGTTATAAATTTTTAAGCTAACCTGAGATCCTTCGGGAATAGAAAAACTAATTGATGTTGATGGATTAAAGGGGTTAGGATAATTTTGTGAAAGCTCAAACTCGATAGGAGTAACAATATCAACATAAACAATATTTGAGTATTCATAAGTTCCATCCAGATCAACCTGTTTTAACCTGTAAGTATAACTTCCAGCAGCAAGACTTTGATCAACAAAACTGTACGAATGTGTTTCAGTGGATGTACCATTACCTGGAACAAATCCAATTTTTTCAAATTCTGATCCATTAAGAGCTCTTTCAATTTCAAAACCAGAATTATTCAGTTCGGTAGCTGTAGCCCAGTTTAACGAAACACTGTTTTCATTTACTGATGCATTGAATGAAACAAGCTCTACAGGAACAAGTTGACTCCAGGATGTACCTATAGTTAGACCATCAAACATATAGCCATGAGCTTCCGAACCCTGTCTTAGTGCAAAGTTTTCAATCTCAATGTCAGTAGCAACATCGGTATTTTCAGCATCGCCGTTTGCAGGTTCAGGGTCAGTTAGAGTGGGATTAACAAATAGTTTTACTATATCGTCATCCCCGGTTGCACCGCCAACATATTCATATTTTAAAACAAGTAAATATGTTTCATTATAAAGATAATTTGTGGGAACCCAGGAAACAACAGAGGAACTTCCTTTACTTATTCCTAACTGCAGGTTTCCAGCGCCATCATCCATCATAAACAACCTTGCTCTGTAACTAAATGAACCTATAGGCGGCATAAAGTGCGCCACGTATCCATCATTCGCTTCGGATGTAAATACATTAATTAAAAAAGCAGCATAGCACGCTCCGGTATTCACATTTGCAAATCCACGGTGGATATCCTCACGGGAACCACTACCACCGTTGAGTTGAACGTGATTGCCGAATCCAGAAGCTGGATACCCTGGAAAAGTTAAACTACCAGAAAATACAGATACGAAAGTTCCAGTACCGCTATGATTTACCCAACCGTGATATGCTAATAAATCATTTCCGGGGTATTCAAAGTTTTCGATATATGCAAGATCAGCGGGAGTAGCAAAGGAACCTCTCATAGTTGTTGGATGGAAAGAGCAGATATATTCATAAATACCCGGAACAGTTATAATGTACGTATATGTATCACTTACGCCTGTAAATGTATAATCCCATGTTGCTGCACCCGATGGAACTAATGTTGATGTTGTTGTATGTGTTCCTTCAATTAACGTCCATACAATAGTATCACCTACTGCAGCATCAAATGACACTGCGGAAAAATAAAAATTTCCAACGTCGACATTATGTGTCGTACTTTGAACTGGTACTATAAATAGCAGTATCATTATAAAAAAAGATAGAAAAGTAATTTTTTTCATAGCATCCTCTCGA
>CBEPPX010000547.1:0-1911 GCA_965511205.1 uncultured Ignavibacteriales bacterium
TTATTTCATCCCAAATTTATTAAAGATAAATACAATGTATTGTTAAATAGACGTTAATAAATGTTAAAAAATGTTAACAAATAGGATTTAGTGCCGTCTAAAAGTTAAATTTACACAATGAAAGAGAAACAACTGAAAATAATTATCCTACTTATGAGCATTGCTCTTGCTGGTTTAATTACTATCCAGGGCTACTGGATCGAGAACGCAATTGACCTTGCGAATGAAAAATTTGATAAAGATGTTGCTGATGCACTGTTAATGACTGTTAGTAGAATTGAAAAGGAAGAGACTAAAGATGTTGTGGTAAGAAAGTTTTTAGATAAAGATGAGCTTATAATAGTTGATTCAGATTCATTACTTACCCACACTTTAATAAAAGGTAACAACGGGAATGATTTTGTATGGAATTACTCAACTCATCCTGAAAGACATATTGAAGTTAAAAGTTCGGGAGACAGCTCAGAAGCATCTTTGTTTATTACGCTTGAAAATGATGATGACAATGATGAGGATGTTGAGGAAATCAATATCAAAAAACGATATGTTTTTAAAAAGCAGTTTGATTCCTTGTTGGATATAAAAAGTAACATGGTCCGGGAAGTAGTTACGGAGTTAATAACCTTAACTGAAAAAATATCTTTAGCCGAAAGATTGGATGAATCTGAGATCGAATCATTCTTGGCAGATGAACTTAGTGATAGAAAAATTACAGCAGAATTTATGTTTGCTGTTAAATCATCTGAACCTGATACAATTATTTTTGCAGATGAAAACGAAGAAACTGATATTCTTATAAATTCACCCTACAAGGCAAGGTTATTTCCGCACGAAGTTTTTACAGAGCCCGGATATTTATTTATCCATTTCCCCGGCAAAACCGGTTACCTGCTTGGCACTATGGCATTGGTACTTCTAATTTCCCTGCTTGTAATTGCTGCAATTATTTTTCTTTACTACAAAACTGTAAATATTCTTCTTCGCCAGAAAAGATTGTCCGAAATAAAAAGTGATTTGATTAATAACATTACCCATGAATTTAAAACTCCAATTTCTACCATTTCGCTTGCAAGCGAAGCATTGAATGAGCCGGGACTTATGAAGGAAAAGGATTCGATTAAAAAATATTCCCACATAATTGGTGAAGAAACTTTACGGCTTGGAAAAATGGTTGAATCGTTACTTAATACTGCAGCGCTGGAAAAAAATCAATTTGAACTTGAAAAAACTATAGTTGATGTTCATAAGATTATTACTGAAATTATAGAAAAAATTATTCTCATCAATGGAAATAATAACGCTGTTATCAAAACAGAATTAAAATCTGAAAAACCTGAAATAAATGCCGACCTGATGCACATAAGAAATATTATTAACAATCTTTTAGATAATACAGTAAAATATTCAGGTGAAAAACCGGAAATAGTAATTAATACGACTTCTGCTGCTGAAGGAATTCAGATAACTGTGCAAGATAATGGACCGGGTATTTCCAAGCATCATCAAAAAAGAATCTTTGATTCATTCTACCGTGTGCCAACCGGCGACAGACACGATGTAAAAGGATACGGAATAGGTTTGAGTTATGTTAAAAAAATTATTGAGGCACATAACGGCACGATAAAAGTGGAAAGCGAGCAGGGAAGGGGAACTGCTTTTAAAATATTTTTACCTTATGAATAGTAAAAAGAAAAATATACTGTTGGTTGAGGATGACGCGAATCTTGGCTCTCTTCTTAAAGATTACTTATCACTTAAAGGCTACATCGTCACACGCTGTCTTGATGGTGAAGTAGGAAAAAATGTTTATGCTGAAGGTTCGTTTGATTTGTTGATACTTGATGTGATGATGCCCAAGCTTGATGGTTTTACACTTGCAAAACATATCCGTAAAACTGATAAGCAAACACC
>CBEPPX010000548.1:0-1907 GCA_965511205.1 uncultured Ignavibacteriales bacterium
TTTCTTAAAGATGGCTGGTTTCCCTCGGGTGATATTATGAAAATAGATGAAGACGGTTTTATAGAGATTGTTGACCGGAAAAAAGAAATCTATAAAAATATTAAGGGAGAAACTATTGCTCCTCAAAAAATTGAAAACTTCTTTAGAGATTTTGAAAGTTTAAAGCAGGTTTTTCTTGTAGGCGATCATAAACCCTTTAACACGGTGCTTCTGTATCCAAACTACCAGGAAGATGAATCACCTGTTCCGGGAATGGATGAACAGCAGAAGCAGGAATATTTTTCTTCCGTTATAGTTACCATAAATAAATTTTTAGCCCCTTATGAAAGGATTCTCGATTTCAGAATTATTGATAGACCATTTTCAGATGAGCAGGGTGAGCTTACAGCAAAAGGAACTTACAAAAGAAGAGTGATCGAGAAAAACTTTGATGATATTATTGAATCGATGTACACGAAAGATCACGCAAGTATTTTTATTAAGAAGACCGAAGTACGCATTCCAAATTGGTTCCTTAGAGAAAAGGGATGCCTTAGCAGGGATATAGTTGCTGATGACGAGGGGATCTCAATTCCCAAACTTAATTTATCTTTAAAATTAAAAACGGTACAGGAAGGTAAAAACATTTTCCGCATAGGTAGTTATAATTACAAATCGGATTCTCACTATATTGATATGCAATCACTTCTTACAAACCCGTTGCTATGGATCGGGAATAAGGAGGTTATAGACTTTGCTGGGAAATCAATTATACAATGGTACAGGCAGCAAAACATATCAGAACATTTAAAGTTTCTTTCCCGTTCCGCTGAAGTAACCATAAGCGAAGATGAAAGAGTTTCACTTGCTAAAAAAATATCGGCAGGAGAAGTTTCACTTGAAGCTTTAAATACTGCTTATTTACTTATCCAAATAGAAAATATTAAAGACTGTAAACATGCGCTATCCTACATTGAAAAAATTCTTTCCGATGAAACAAATCATCTTTATAAATTAACACTTGCACTTGTTTCGCGCCCAAATATTACCGGGTTAACAGAAATACGAAGAGAAATTTTTAAATCAGCGATCAGTAATGTAAACCAGCAGCAGTTCAGTGAAATATTTACAGACTTTACATTAGTTGATAAAGAGTTGCTTGATGAAGAGGTTATAAATTATATTGTTGATAAAAGTAAAGGTGGTGAAAACCTTGATGTGATTGAAGCATCAATAAAAAAACTTGTTGGGCTGCCGGTTGATAAGCTTACGCAAAGAATCTCATTGCTCGAATCATTTTTTCATCTCATAACAGTTTACGGTTGGCATCACCCGGTTACATTTAAAAGGATAAGAAGATTTGTAATGAGGGTTTATGTTTTCGGCAAATCACCCGATGTAAGTGTGGAAGCTATAAAAACTCTTACGAATCTGCGTAACGGATTAAGGGAATGGTTTGGGGAAAACCAGAAGTTTGCAGTTGATGCTGAAACCGGTGAAGAATACGGCTGGAAAGATGTGATAACTTTTGAAGAAGGAATTGATGCCGAAGACAGGCAGAGAATAAAAAATGCTGTCATTAAAACATCTATACTTCGGGAAGCAATATTTCTTTTTTCAGGAGGGGTTTCATTACGGTTGGATAACGTACTACCCGGTGGCGTTTGGGTAAGCAATCTAATTGCAAAAAATGATAAATCGATTTACAGGATATCGGTTCAAACAAGATTCCAGGGCGGGTTCGATATTACCCTTCACTTAAACAAAAACTTTCCGCCAGCTGTGGTAAAAGAAGAGATAAAATGGCTGATACTTGCGGAAACTAATTTAAAGGGTGAACGATTGCTGCCTAAATTTGGCGGCTACTGGGATGAGTATGATCTCTGGACTGAAGACTTTGTTCCGCGAGATAGTGTTGCAAGATTCTT
>CBEPPX010000549.1:0-1906 GCA_965511205.1 uncultured Ignavibacteriales bacterium
ACAAAACGGGAACTTGTGTTAGAATACCTTCACAGCTTCCTGGTGATAAAATTCCACCAACCGCAAAAATAAAAAGTTATCCTGCTAAAGATTTTAACAAATGGGTTTGGGTATTTCTAGGCGATGATGAAAATTCATTGAAGATACAACCAACAGATATTCCCGAAATGAATGAGTGGCCCTTTACTTACAAAGCTTACACGTTCAAAGCTGATTTGGAATCTACTGCAGAAAGTTTAATTGATCCTTACCACATTGCTTACGTTCACAGAAAATCAATAAAATCTTTTATGGGGCAGATTAAAGAATCTCCCGCCGATTTTAATTTGAATGTTTTGGATGATGGCATCGAAGGATTTTATCGCAGATCTAATGTCGGCACGAAAGCAGAAAAAGTTTATTTCGGAGATGATGAAAATATTGGTACACGAATTCGTTTTTATTATCCAAATATTTCACGATTAGAGATTCGTTTTAAAGAAAGAATACTGCTTATTCTTGAGCACGTAATGCAGGTTGATGATGAACATGTTGAAATGAAACAGATTACTTTGTGGAAGAATATCTTTCCTAAGTTTCCCACGTTTGCAAAATATTTTATGGCAAGGAAATCTGCAAATATTGTTGAAGAAGATATCGATTTTCTATCCTCTAATCTTGAAATTATTAAAAAGAGAAAAGATGATATTCACGAAATAAGTGTAAAAGGTGATGAAGTTTCTCTCGCATTCCGAAAATTTTGGAGAAAGAAATTGCAGGAGGAAGATTAAAATTGGGAAACAGTAAAACATCCGCTATTAGTTTATTTCAGAATAAAACAACAGTTCCTTATGAATTTAATCGTGTAGCAAAAAAATATGACCTGGCAACATTTTTAAGCCAGGGATATCAAAGTGATTTGCAGCGCAGCGTTGATCTAATTGAATTAAATGGAGATGAGCTTGTTCTCGATTTATGCTGTGGTACCGGAAAATCAACCATTTGTTGCATAAATAATTTAAAAACCGGTAAAGTAATCGGGATTGATAACTCTGAAGAGATGTTGAGGGTTGCAGAAAACAAGTACCACAAACAATTTGATAGAGAAAGATTAGAATTTATCCAGAAAGATGTTATGGAATTAGATTACGAGGATAACAGCGTTGACGCCATTTTTATGGCTTACGGAATTCGCAACATGCCCAATTATAAAAAATGTCTGCAAAACTTATTTAGAATTCTCAAACCCGGTGGCAAGGTTGCTCTTCACGAATATTCTTTGAAAAAGAATTTCTTTTCGCATTTATACTGGAAAGTTTTGGGTTACGGCGTAGTTATTCCAATCTCAACAATACTTTCTGGTTCATCAACAATATTTAAATACCTTGTTAAAAGTGTGGATAAATTTCTTCCACCGCAAGAGTTTATTAATCTTCTTGAAGAAACAGGTTTTGTTAATGTAAAAAAACACAACATGCCAAGCTGGCGAAAACCAATCCTCCGAACCTTTAGTGCTGCTAAACCGGATAATTAAAAATGAATAGTTCAATTATTTCGAAGTTTGTTAAAAGCCGTCTTGGTGATTACAAACAGCAAATTAACTCTGTTGATAATTCATTACCGCATCAACTTTCCATCCAAAAAAAAGTTTGTATAATTGGGGCTGGCTTAGCTGGGGTATCAGCTGCAATTTATTTATCTGAAAGAAATTTCTCTGTGAAGATTTTTGAAAGAGATTCATTTGTTGGGGGAAAAGTTGGTTCCTGGCCGGTTAAGTTTGAAGATAATTACCAAGCCAATGTTGAACATGGTTTCCACGCTTTCTTCAGGCAATATTATAACCTGCGTAATCTTTTAAAGAAAATTGATGCCTACAAAAATCTAATTCCAATTGATGATTACCTGATAATGACAAAAGACTTGGGGA
>CBEPPX010000550.1:0-1901 GCA_965511205.1 uncultured Ignavibacteriales bacterium
TTGATTTTCCCGGGGTAATTGATGACAGGGAAGTGTTCCTTTGCTGGAAAAGTGACGAAGATGATATAAGGTTCTACCACGATTTTCAAGAAGGTTATGCGGGGCGTAAACCAATTCCGGAAGAATACTTTTTTGAAGAATAGCTAACCTAGCTTCTATTCAGTAAGATCGAACTCTACAGTCGCCACAGTAATATTCTCTGAAAAATTATCCCGGATATTAAAGAGTAATTTATATTTTCCCAGAGTATATGATGAATCAAGTTCAAACTGTATGTCTAGCGGAATATCAGTTATCTCTTCTTCCTGCTTCGTCACTTTACTATCTTCAAAAATATTTGCAATTGTTTTTTCGTTGGGAGTAACCATATCAACACTGTATTGCACAGAAGCTGAAAAAGTTCCATCGGCTTCTTTCTGCACAAATCCTTTTACATTAACCAGCGCATTAACCTCCCACCTATCTCCAATATCAAATGCAAAAGATTGAGGGCTGAACGCTTCAAATTTTACTTCTTCTTTATTGCATCCGCTTAAAAGGAATGTGATGAATATCAGTGGTATAAAATATTTCATATTCTACCGGGTTTGATAAGAGGATGCTGTAAATCAGCACCCTCTAAATTTATTGTTAACCGTTTTTTTGTTGAAAATCTTTCATAAAGGAAACTAGATCTTCTACACCCTTTGTTGGGAAAGCATTGTAAATAGATGCTCTCAATCCACCAACAGAACGATGCCCTTTCAAACCGCTGAATCCGGCTGCAAGTGCTTCTGCAATCAATTTTTTCTCTAATTCTTCAGTAGGAAGATTGAAAGGAATGTTCATTAATGAACGACTATCTTTTTCTGCGTGTCCTTTATAATATCCGCCGCTCTCATCAATAAATTGATAAAGCAGTCCGGCTTTATGTTTATTGGTTTCATACATTTTATCAAGCCCGCCGTTATTTAACAGCCATTTAGCAACCAATCCGATGATGTATATTCCAAAAGTGTTTGGAGTATTGTAGAGAGAATCTTTTTCAACATGAGTTTTATAATTTAACATAGTATGCAGGTTATCCGAAGATCTTTCCAACAAATCTTTTCTAAATATTACCATAGTTACACCTGCAGGACCCATATTCTTCTGTGCGCCTGCATAGATAATAGCATATTTATTCACATCAATTTTTTTGTGTAAAATATCTGAAGATGCATCGCACACCAAAGGAACATTACCTACGGCTGGTTCTGTTTGCCACTGTGTTCCATAAATGGTATTGTTCGAAGTAAAGTGAACATAAGAAGCATCCGGGTCAAGCTTTAATTCATCCTGCTTTGGGATTTTGTTAAAAGTCGTTTCCTCGGTTGTAGCAGCAACATTAACTGCCCCAACTCTCTTAGCTTCTTTGATTGCTTTCTTAGACCAGGCACCTGTGTTGATATAATCTGCTTTGTTATTTGGGGGCATAATGTTTAATGGGATCATAGAAAACTGCAGACTTGCGCCGCCCTGAAGAAACAACACAGCGTAATCATCACTAATATTTAGAAGTGCTTTTATATCTGCCTTTGCCTGATTGATGATATCATCAAATGTTTTAGAGCGATGACTTATTTCTAAAACTGACATTCCCACACCGGGAAGCGAAAATAAATTTTCCTGTGCTTCTTTTAAAACATCTTCCGGCAAGATAGCCGGACCGGCACTAAAGTTATATATTCTTTTTTCCATGGTAGTTCCTTTAAGATTTCAATTTATATTAAATAATAATTATATAGTATGAGAAAGTAACCCATCCCGTAATTTTGGTTCAAACCAGGTTGATTTTGGCGGCATAACCTCTCCTGCATCCGAAATTTTCATTAGATCATCTACCGAAACAGGGTACATTGAAAATGCTACTGCTGCCTTAC
>CBEPPX010000551.1:0-1898 GCA_965511205.1 uncultured Ignavibacteriales bacterium
GAAACATTGGAAATGGATGAGGAGACCACTCTGAAATTCTTTGCAAGGAAAAGCGAATCTGATAGGGAAATAGAGGAGATTCAAAAAGCTATTGATGAAAAATTAGATATTATGGAGCAGTTGGTAAATAGTGATAACTTGCAGGATGAAGGATTAAAAGATGCAATAGAAGAGTTAAACCTCATGCATCAAAAATTAGTTGAAAATAAGACAAATTTTATAAAATCGCTTAATGATATTTTATCCTACGAACAAATTGCAAAATTGGTTCTATTTGAACGTAAATTCAGAGAGGAACTTAGGAGAGCAATATTTAAGGATAGAAGAAAGAAAAAATTCGAGTAAACCTTTCAACTTTTTCCGCATTATTTTTCACAACCAATAATAAGTGTTGATTTTGAACTGTGCGGCATATATTTTTACCCCTTAATTTAGCGGAAGTGGTGGAATTTGGTAGACACGCTATCTTGAGGGGGTAGTGCCTTAATTGGTGTGCGGGTTCAAGTCCCGCCTTCCGCACAAGTAGTTTTATTTATAAATTAATAGAGGATGATACAATGAAAAAACTCTCAGTAATTTTTTTCGGCTTGGTTTTTCTTTTTTATTTTTCAGCTTTCGCACAGGATATGAATCCGGAGGCAGGAAAACTCTACAATGAAGGAAACAGTTTGCTGAAAGCCGGAAACTATAATGGGGCAGTTGAAAAGTATGATATAGCTTTGGGAATAGAAAAAGATTATAGGACTTATTACCAGAGAGGAGTTGCTCTTAAAAAATCGCGTGATCTTGCAGGCGCTAAATCTTCGTTTGAAGAATGCCTGGTTTTGAATAAGGAATTTGCAGGTGGTCACAACGCTCTTGGCGGTGTTTATTTTTCATTGGGTGACTACAACAACGCGATAACAAATTTTGAAAAAGTTCTTTCACTTACTTCTAAAGAGAAAACAAAGAAAAAAGTTAAAAAGAATCTTTCACTTGCTTATGCCAAATTGGGTAACCAGCAAATTACAAACGGTAATTCTACCAAAGCAATTGAATACCTGAATAAATCTGTTGAGTATAATAATTATGACGCAGCTTACCTTTCTCTTGCCAAGTTATATTCTGAATTAACCCAATGGGATAATTCAATTGCTGCTTCTGAAAATGCATTGAAACACCGTTCTAAAATAACTAAGGGTGGACCATATTATTATATGGGAGTTTCGTACAAAGGAAAAGGTAATACTGAAAAAGCAAAAGAAATGTTTAATAAAGCTAAATCCGATTTGACTTACAAAAAAACTGCTGAATATGAACTTAGTTTAATAAACTAAATTTTATTTAATTAGCTTTTAAACCCTCGTTATGCGAGGGTTTTTTTATGTCCTCACATTTTCTAATTAAATTTAAGAATTATGAACCTGGAAATATTTAAAAAACTAGAAAAGAAATATTTACTTCCGTTAATATGTGCAGCTGCAGTTTTAAGACTTGATGAAATTCTTGAGGAATTAATTCTGCTTGCAAAAAGTAAACGGATTCCCAACATAAAATTGTACGAAGCACTACTTCAAAATTATTTATTTGCAGGTTATCCATCAGCAATTATCTCTTTAAAAATTCTTAATAAACATATTCGTTTTACTGAAAAGACTTCTGCTGATGATATGAATCTTTATCACTTTAGAACAAGAGGTGAAGAAAACTGCAAAGCTATTTATGGAAAGAAATATGAAAAACTAATCGCTAACGTAAAAGGTTTTTCTCCTGAACTTTCCGAGTGGCTGGTTTTAGAAGGATATGGGAAAGTGCTTGGCAGGGATGGTCTTTCACTTAAAGAGCGTGAACTATGCATTGTTTCAGTTTTAAGCGCACTAAAATTTGAAGACCAGCTTTATTCCCATATTAATGGTGCA
>CBEPPX010000552.1:0-1895 GCA_965511205.1 uncultured Ignavibacteriales bacterium
AGAATAACCGATCCCCAGTAATTTCGCATATACGAACATAAATCTCTGGCGTACCCTCTTTTCTCAACAACTTCAAGGCAGCGAAGTGAAAATTCCTTATCGAAAGCAATGCTTGCAGCATAAGGTTCGCCCGTTAGTGGAAAGATATCATCACCGAGTCCTGCCGGAATTGCGCCGAAACTCCATGCCCCTCCTGCCCAGCGCAGCCCCCCGTTTTCATGAGCATTTGCGTAATTCTTATAAAAATTATTCCTTATTTCTTTTGCTTTATTCCAGCACTTTAATGTTTCTGTTTTGTACGTTGGTATTTTCATAATCCTTCCCGGTTTTTAAGCAAACAAATCTTCTTCTTGAAGCATTTCTAAAAACGCTTCAACGCGAATTTTAAATTGTCCGATTGGAACTGTAACATCAAACTCAAGAAAGAGAGTTTTTATATCTGCATTATTTAGTTCCTTTGTAATTACAGGGATATCGACTTCGTGCGGATCGCAGAATTTCTGCTGAATGACAATGGCTCCTTTTACATCGTAATCTTTAGCCAGTTTTATTATATGATCAATGCGCGATCTATCCATCCAGTCTTTACTCGGGCAGGCAGGTCGCTCTACATACCGTTTTGCTATTAGGCCAAGCGGATCACCATTATCTTCCTCAACATTATTCCAAAAATACCGTGTGCCGATACAATGATCTTCGATTACAATTGTACCATCAACCGATTCAACCATTTGCACAAATGGTATATCATCGTTTTCGCTTCCCAGTAACATTAATCTTGTCCCGGTGTTTTTTCCACCGGATCCGGTTTTGAGTGTCTCAAGCAATTGGGTGAGTGCTTGTATGTGCTCCTTCTTATCAACTAATTGTTGAGAGATAGCTACCTCCATAGTTTCTTCACCTGATATCAGAGGGTTTTCCTTCTTCTTATATTCATAAAGCTGATGCATTAAATTGCGGTTATCGTTCATAAGATTTATTCCGGCACGAATATCTTCATCACTAATTTCTTTCCCAATCCATTTCTCTAATGCCGCTTTAAAGGCTTTCAACTCTCCCGTTAGATATTTTACAGCATGCGGACTTTGAACATTATTAGGCATGGGAAGATAATATTGGAAGTCCACCGGAATATGTTTTGTCCAGCTTGTATATGCCTGACGGATATGCAAACATGATTGGGCGATCATAATCCCATCAAGATAATCGTACCTGCCCTTTAACCCCTGGGCAAGGCAATCTCTGCAAAACGGACAGAACATTCCAAAAATATGTGCTTCGGAAACATCCTGTGGTTCATGCCCGCCAAGTATTCGAACAGGAAGTATATTTGCGGCATACAAAATTTCTTCGGGAACGTATGTGCAGAAATAGCCAACAACTTTACCCCCTGTTTTTTCTTTCCAGGCTTTTGCATAGGTGTGTCTGTTTTTGTCCCAATCCCTGAATCGATCTACCATTTTAAGACTCCTCTGATTTCGTGAAGTGATAGACTTATATTTTATTATTGAGTCTGCTCTAAGAAGGTATGAGAATCAAAAATGTTTTTTACTACTACGATAAATTGAATCCCCAAAACTTAAAACAGAACTTTTTAGTTTTGATTAATTATCTATTTTTTATGATTCACGTTTTATTACAGTAGCCATAGTTACACCGCCGCCACCGCAAATTCCGGCAACTCCATAAGTTTTATCTAAACGTTTTAAGGCGTGATATAACGTAACAATAATGCGGGCACCGCTTATTCCTGTTGGATGACCCAAAGCTATTGCACCACCATGCACGTTAAGTTTTTCTCTATCCCATTTTAATTCTCTTTCATTAGCAAGCACCTGGATTGCAAAAGCTTCATTAACTTCTATAAGATCCATATCATTTAAAGTCATTCCGGC
>CBEPPX010000553.1:0-1894 GCA_965511205.1 uncultured Ignavibacteriales bacterium
CACTTTAGCTAATTACGTAAGTGCGATTGTAAAGGAATACCAACAGGAATTAAATAAAAACAAAGAATTGCCTTACACAATTAACACTGAAATAAGAATGCTTTATAATCCTCAATTAAAAGGCGAGTATTCTTCTGTGCCGGGTGTAATGGGAATGATCCTCCTTCTAATTTCAGCAATGATGACATCTATTTCAATTGTGAAAGAAAAAGAAATAGGAACAATGGAGGTTCTTCTCGTCTCCCCTATGAAGCCTTCAATAGTTATTGCAAGCAAAGTTATTCCTTACTTTATAGTTTCACTAATTAATGTAATGACAATTTTACTAATTAGTAATTTTGTATTTGGGATACCAATTCAGGGAAGTTTTATTCTTCTAAGTTTTATAACCGTTATATATATAATATGCTCATTAGCATTAGGCATTTTAATATCCACCGTAACAAGTTCTCAACAAGCTGCGATGATTATTTCTTTAATGGGTTTGATGCTGCCTGTTGTTATGCTTAGCGGATACGCATTCCCTATTGCAAATATGCCTCTAATACTGCAGATCATTTCTAATGTCATTCCAGCTAAATGGTATATAATTATGGTTAAAGATGTGATGATAAAAGGAATTGGTCTTTTCGAAATTTGGCAAGAGTTACTAATAATTATTGGAATGACAACATTCTTTTTAGTGCTCAGTATAAAACGATTTAAAGTTAGGTTACAATGAGGACTCTATTTTTTCTATTAAAAAAAGAATTTCTACAGATATCACGTAATAAACTTATTATAAGAATGATATTTGTATTACCTGTAGTTCAATTAATTATTCTGCCAAATGCAGCTAATTATGAGATGAAAAATATTAATATGAGTATTGTTGATCATGATCATTCCGAATATTCAAGAAAACTAATTAACAAATTTACATCCTCTGGATATTTTCAACTGACGGATGTTTCTGAATCATATAAAGATGCTCTGGTAGCTGTTGAAAAGGATGAAGCAGATTTAATAATAGAAATTCCTCAAGGATTTGAAAGGGATTTGATAAGAGATAATAAATCAAAGACAATGATTGTTGCTAATGCAATAAACGGACAAGCCTCGGGGCTTTCAGTTTCTTATGCTAATTCAATCATACAGGATTTTAACAGTGATGTTAGAGTTGAGTGGATACAACCTCCACGTGTCAATCCACAACCTATGATTGAAATAACTACTAGCAACTGGTTTAATCCTAAAATGAACTATAAATATTTTATGGTTCCCGGTGTGCTGGTTTTATTGGTTACATTAGTTGGATTTCTTTTAACTGCAATTAATATTGTTAAAGAAAAAGAAGACGGGACAATTGAACAATTAAATGTTTCGCCTATTAAAAAGTATCAATTTATTTTAGGCAAACTAATTCCCTTTTGGATTATTGGAAACATTGTACTTTCTATAGGATTTGGCATCAGCTACATTGTTTATGGAATCTTTCCAGAAGGCAATCCGCTTCTAATTTATTTATTTGCTGCAGTGTATTTAATAGCACTGCTGGGGTTTGGATTGTTAGTTTCCACATTTGCGGAAACACAGCAGCAGGCAATGTTTATTTCATATTTCTTTATGACAGTTTTCATTCTTTTAGGCGGGTTGTTTGCTCCAATAGAAAATATGCCGGGCTGGGCACGCATACTTGCTTACATGAATCCGGTGAGCTACTTTATTGATGTAATGAGGATGATAGTTTTAAAAGGAAGCGGCTTTACAGATATTTTACCTAACCTTGGAATAATATCCTTATTTGCAATTGGTTTTAATACGCTGGCAATTTTTAATTACAAAAAAACTGTGTGATTGTTTTTTATGGGAACCTTAATTTTAATAATGAGTGAATTTAGATTCAGCAAAAAAA
>CBEPPX010000554.1:0-1894 GCA_965511205.1 uncultured Ignavibacteriales bacterium
AATAAAAGTACGATTGAATCTTTACTAAACCCTAACTCTTCTTTTGTTTTTTTAATATCAATTTCATTATTCTGCTGGTAACAATCGTAAACCGGAAGCTCAGATCGATAAACTTTCTTTCCCTTTGCATATTGCTGAACATCTTTCTCAACTATCCCGGAAAGCGTTAGAAATTTTGAGGCATTTCTTAAACCGAATTTAGTTAAAAATCTATCTATGAAATTATCTTCGTGCGAAACTACATTTTCTGTTATAAAAAGGATTTTATTTTTACATTTTTTCCTGATCAACCAGGAAATTATTCCATGACAAAGTCCAAAAAATGGATGCCACCAATCGAATATTATTAAATCGGCTTCTTCCTTTTTCAATTTGCCTGCAACGGTAAACCAGTTTAAAGGATTTATTGAATTAACCAGTCTTTTATTTGGAACTCGCTTTACCTGCAGTGTGCTTTTATCGTATTGTGTTGTGCCTGGAAAGAGAAATGAAGGATATAATAATTTGTAATTGTAAATATTTATATCGAAATGATCTTGTAAAGCTTCATAAGTATGTGCAACAAATAGGGCATTACCACCACGATAAGGATACACCGGACCAATAATGATAATTTTTTTGAAATTGCTTGTTGTCAATTACTAAACTATTAAATTATGAATGACAATTTACCCAAATGGACGGATTTGTAAAAGGAGCGAAAGTTGATGAAAGTCAAATAGAAGTTGCTATCCGGTATATAAAGAAGAATCATCCTCATTAAAATCTTCATCGTCCGAAAGTGTAAACATTGAGCTTAGCATATCTTTAAATTGTAATCCTTCTTCTATTCTAAACCTGCTAAGTAAGGAGTATTCTGATAATCCGAACAGAAGAAACTCCATTAAAAGCAGCTTTGTTGCCGCATCAATTTTTTTGTGAAATTTATTAACTACTTCTTCCAGGCATGGTACTGCTTTCAGAATCTTTTGGTATTCGGTTTGGGATGAATTCATCATAAGATCAACTGTATTTCCTTTTTTAAACCATCCTGCAATCGGCTGATAAGGACTCTGCTGCTCCTTCTTCTTTAAATTATCGGGAGTTGGAAAATATTCCGGGAACATATTTCGGATTGCTTTGCCGATTAAAATCTGCGCAACTTTTGACGGTCCTTCCTGTTCACCCTCATAAACAAGTTCTATTTTGCCTGTGATAGATGGTATAACTCCATAAATGTCGCTAATTCTTGAAGTCGCTCTTTCCTCTTTATTTATAATCCTTCTTCGTTCGGCAGTACTCACCAAATTTTCAAAAGCAGATATTGTTAGTCGTGCAGACACACCGCTGTTCTTATCTATGTATTCACTTTCTCTTGCCTCAAATGAAATTTGTTCAATTAAATCTTTAATAAGATCATTTATATGTATTTTTTCTATTTGATCAACAGACAATTTGGCTTCCTGCTCGGTAATTTTTTTCGATTCCTCAATACTTTTGGGATAGTGTGTTAATATCTGGCTGTCTATTCTATCCTTTAAAGGTGTAACAATAGCACCACGGTTTGTGTAGTCTTCGGGATTAGCTGTAAAGACAAATTGAATATCAAGCGGCAGTCTTACTTTAAAACCTCTTATCTGAATGTCACTTTCCTGCAGAATATTGAAAAGTGCTACCTGTATTCGTGCTTGCAGATCCGGAAGTTCATTTATAACAAATATGCCTCTGTGCGATCGCGGTATTAAACCGAAATGAATTACTCTTTCATCGGAATAGGGAAGTTTAAGTGTAGCCGCTTTAATTGGATCGACATCTCCGATAAGATCGGCAACCGATACATCAGGTGTTGCAAGCTTCTCAGTATATCTTTCAGAACGGTGAATCCATTTTATTTTTGTATTATCACCATCAGTTG
>CBEPPX010000555.1:0-1891 GCA_965511205.1 uncultured Ignavibacteriales bacterium
CACTACCCGTATTGTTGCTTACTACGGTTAGGTCTTTTGCTCCATGATCGATCAAAGCGTGAATTAATTCGATGGGGCTTCCTGCCTCACCAAATCCACCAATCATAATAGTTGCACCATCGAAAACATCAGCTACTGCTGCGGATAAGGAACTAATTTGTTTATTGATCATTATTTGTATTTAATATTGAAGGTATACACCAACTCCACTTGTTTTTTACATTTAATTTCTCTAATAAAAACCATCATTAACCTATTGATATGATGTTCCTGGGAGTTAACATAGTGCCTCCATGTGGAATTACTTATTTAACCATTGAACTCTGTGCTTCCAGCGTTACGCTACTTGTCGATTTCATAGACTCAGTAAATAACCCGGCTTCATCATAAATAACCCTATCCTCGTATCCACTGAACCATATTGCTTCAGGATTTCTTCCCACAATTGCTATTTTTCCTTTTTTCGGAGCATCTTCAGCACCACGTAACAATTTAAAAATGACTACGCCATTTTCAGTGCCGGGTACACCTGGGATTGGATCATTAGTTACAGCAACAACTTCTGTTTTACCCAGATAATGCGTGATCGATAATCTGGCGCTTGCTTCAACGCCCGATAATCCCTTTTGAGAATCATTTAATAAATTCCAGGAATCTTCTATCGGAAGATTAAATGCTTTGTGACCAATAATATCACGCCCGCAGAAAAAATAATGATTATTGATTCGATTTCGCTTTAGCTCACGTTGCATAATTCTCATGGCATCAGGATCATTGTTAATGCCTTTAATGAATGGAGCCTGATTCTCAATTATAATATATTCTCGCTTTGCTAGTTCTTGAACGGCTCTCTTAGTACTCTCTATCCATACTAATCCACCTTCTGGGTTGTCAATATAATTTCCATTTTCATCCTTTTGCAAAAACTCGTCAGGATGATTAAAATGCACCATCATTCTTAATTGTACTTCAGGATATGTTGCATGCCAGTCATCCACCATATTAAAAAAGCTTTGGTCGAATCGATCTGGGAAAAATGCTAGCTCTTTGGTTCCAAGACGGATACTGTCAATACCGGCATCGGCTAGAGCTGCGAACCATTCTGATAGATTTTTGTTGTTAAGAACCATTGGATCACCTCCAGACATTAAGATTTCTCTTAATTTTTCACGATTTGTTTCAGGATGCCTTCCTCCATTTTCAGCTACAGCTTTATTATGCTCCTCGATATATGCAACTAGTTCTGGTATTTTGGCCAATCCCTTTGAGGCAACCGTGCCATCTTCTCTTAGAATTTCCTTTTTTGCTATTAACTCTTCTCTGTAACAAAACCTGCAATGTGCTGAACAGGTATTGATTACATATATTAGCCCCAATTCATATTTGTGAATTAAACCTTCCAAAGGACTATAGGTCATCTGTTTACCAGGATCGGGAGCACCATCAAGATCAAATGTTTCTTTAGGGCTTGCCTTAACCAAGGTCTGAATAGCTTTGCTATTTTTTGCAATTTGATAATAGTGATTGGTGATTTTTACGGGCATCCGAGATTCAACATCTTTCGCAGTGTTTTTAATATCGATTAATTCTTGCAACTCTTCTTCCGAATAGAATCCTTTCATTTCTTCCGGCACCTTGTTATCAATATATTTTTGAAGCCCAAGTACAATACCACGATAATATTTCCCATTTTCGACTTTGTCTAAAAATGCCTGTGCTTTCACTGTTGGTTGATATTTTTCTTTACCTGTCATAGAATTTGTTTTATCTGTATCCATTATTTTTTTTCAGTTAGCTTGTTATCAATTATTGTTTGGGGTTATTATCCATAACATCTCCGCTTCTTTCCCGCTAATATTCTTAAACTGGTGCGGTTGTTTTGAGTTAAAAT
>CBEPPX010000556.1:0-1886 GCA_965511205.1 uncultured Ignavibacteriales bacterium
TCACTTTTCCAGCAAAGGAACACTTCCCTGTCATCAATTACCCCGGGAAAATCAACCAGTCCTAAGGTAAAGTTCCAATCCTTAAAAAAACATCCTATTTCTTCCAGCTCTGAAAGAAAGCTTTCAATATCAGCACCAAGTTTTTGAATATCAGGGTCACTTTCAACTTTGCCGTTTAGTTCTTCTGCTAAAAGCCGCATCTCCCTGCTTGTATCAAGAATATCTTTTACTATTTTTTTTACAAGGGGTAACGTACGTCTTGCTTCAGCGGGTGTGAAATATTTTGTCTCTGTGGTCATCTTAAAAAACCTGGTATTTATTTACTTGCTAAATTTATCATAATTATCGATTAAAAAAAGAATATTAACTGACACAAATACATTATTCCCATTAAAATTGTGATATACATCTCAAAGGTGAATCCAAAATTCTCTTATTTACTCTAATTCATTACTATTTAAGTTTTTCTCTATTTCAGAAATTAAATGAAAGAATTAGTAATGATGTCAAAATTTTTGCGAGACAAAATTCCTAACAGTGTAATGAGTTACGAAGAGTATAAAAAGCTTTTTGCAGATGAGATTGCAAATCCACCCGCTGTGGATGAAAAAAATAATTATGATATTAAAAAACTTAATTTATCCAGGAGTACCAGAGTTGAAAAACAGTTTGTTCCTTCGGATGAAATAATTGAAGCTATTAAAAATATTAGCGCCCCGCAGCTTTGGATTGTGCTAACAGAATCGTGGTGCGGAGACTCTGCACAAAACTTACCTGTTTTAGCTAAAATCTCCGAGTTAAATAAAAATGTAGAATTTCGAATTCTACCTAGAGATTCAAACCTTGAGATAATGGATCAGTATCTAACAAATGGAACGCGCAGCATTCCAAAGTTAATTGCTTTTAATGAAGATGGGAAAGAATTATTCCTCTGGGGCGCAAGACCTACAGCAGCACAGCAACTAATTAATGAACTTAAAGAAAGGGGGCTGCAAAAAAACGAATGGCTAATAGAACTGCATAAATGGTATGCAAATAACCGTGGTAAAGAACTTGACAAAGAGCTGTTAAAGTTATTAAACAACTTGTAATAAAACTCAACTTTAACTTGATAATTATCTCTTTTTATGCCAATTTATATGAGGAATAAAATTTCAGGCATCTAAAAGGAGGCTGTAATGGAAAATGGAAGTGAACTAAACGTAGTATTTGGTACAGGTCCGCTTGGTTATGCCGTTGCAGAGGAACTGCTGAAAAAAAATAAAACCGTAAGAATGGTTAACAGAAGTGGTAAAGCAGATTTGCCCACTGGCGCCGTGCTTATAAGAGCAGATGCTGAAGACCGGGAACGAACCAGAGAAATTTGTAAAGATGCTAAAGTAGTATATCATTGTGCAATGCCTCCTTACACCCAATGGAAAGAACTTTTTCCACCCCTCACTACTGGAATAATGGAGGGAGCCGCTTCAGCAAACGCAAAACTTATTTATGCTGATAATCTTTACATGTACGGTTATGCCGAAAATCCTATTAATGAAAACACACTCAACAATCCTCTGGGAACAAAGGGAAAAGTAAGAGCGGAAATGAGTGACAAACTTCTTGCAGCACATAAAGAAGGTAAAGTTAAGGTTGCAATTGGAAGAGCATCTGATTTTTACGGACCGCGAGTTATAGCTTCTATCCTTGGTGAAAGAGTTTTTAATCCCGCTTTAAAGGGGAAGACAATCAGAATGCTTGGAAATATTGATGTTCCCCATTCCTATATTTACATTAAAGATTTTGCTAAAGGACTGGTAACTCTTGGTGAGGTACCAAATGCTTCAGGAGAAGTTTGGCATATACCGGCTGCGGAAGCTTTAACAACCAGGGAACTGCTCCATCTT
>CBEPPX010000557.1:0-1880 GCA_965511205.1 uncultured Ignavibacteriales bacterium
ATCTACCGAGTGGAATATACTTCTATAGATTCCAGACAGGAAGTTTTGTTGAAACTAAGAAGATGATATTGATGAAATAAATTTTTATTTCATATTAAGTTCATTAAAAGACCACCCGTAACAGGTGGTCTTTTTTTTTGAGATGGAAATGTATAGTATACTTCAATATATCTCATTATTTGTGTTAAAAATCATCATTTTTTTGCAAATTAAGGGAATCTAAAGTATTATTGAGGCAATCATTTTTTCTGTTTAACCAAATTAAGGAATAAATATGGGTAAAGGAGATCAGAGATCAAGAAAAGGAAAAATTACCCGCGGATCTTACGGTAAAACCCGGCTTCGTACAAGAACAATTTTGAAGAGAAAAGGCATCTTAATTAGCACAGCTCCTAAAAAGCAACAAAAGACTGAAGCAGTACTTGCTGCACCGCCGCCAGTAAAAATAGAAGAGAAAAAAGAAGTAGTTAAGGAAGTAGTTGAAAAAATTGAGGAAATTAAAACGGAAGTGAAACCGGAAACTGTAGTTGAAGAAAAACCTGCACCGGTTGAGGAAGCACAAAAGGTTGAAGAAACTAAAGTTGAAGTGAAAGAAGAAAAGGTTGAAGCTAAAGTAGAGGAGAGGAAAGAAGAGCCGAAAACCGAAGAGAAAAAGGAAGAGAAAGCAGAGACCAAAACTGCTCCTAAAAAGAGAGGAAGACCTCCTAAAAAGAAAGAAGATAAAACCGAAGAAAAGAAAACTGAAAAAAAATCTAAAAAGAAAACTGAGCCCAAAGAGAAGAAAAAGTAATGGATTTTATGAGCCGGGTTCACCCGGCTTTTTTATTTTCAGAAGTCATCCAAATTATTAATTCCAGGTTATTAAAAATTATTTATTGAATTACTACCTGGTTATTTTCAGAATCTGTATCAGGAATATCCGGGCTTCCAAGTATTATTTCTTTAACAGGTTTATCAGCAGGATATTCAATTATAAATTCCTTATTTCCGTTCTTCCACACAGCTGCAGTGTGGTTTAGTTCAGCTTCAGCTCCATCTTCAAAAACAATTTTTAGTTTAATAGGAATTGGAATACTTCCTACTTTACTTATAAAAACCTGTATCTTTTCTTCCTGCTGTTCTACACGGTCAATTGCAAGATCAGGATGACCGTGCTCAAAAAACCATGCATGCCAGTACCAGTTTAAATCCTGCCCGGTTACTTCGTTAAAAGTGTTGTACATATCGTATGGCAATGGATGTTTCCCATTCCAGCGTTTTATAAATTCCTGAATAGCAGAAAGAAACAATTCATCGCCCAGCACTTCTCTAAGATATTCGTACGCAAGCCCGGGGCGCGAATAAGAAGCTATTCTGTAGGAATTACCTTTTAAAAGTATGGAAGGAATCATTGGAGGCATTTCAGTCTCATTGCCTGCAAACCTTTGATAGCTGGAAATATTTCTTCTTTTTGGAAAGTTATCTTCAACCATTCTTTCCTGGAATGCAAAAGGAAGCATGACAGCCCAGCCCTCATCCATAAAGGCATATTTTCTTTCATTTATTCCCATATAAAACGGAAAGTAAGTGTGTGCAATTTCGTGCGAAGTTACACCAACTGTTCCTGCAAGCGTACTTGCAGATCCGTCATTAATCATCATTGGAAATTCCATACCACCTGATCCATTAAATGCAGTTAAACAGGGATAAGGAAAAGGAACACCCGGCATTTCAAAAGAAAAATATTCTATAGATTTTTTGCTGATATCCACTACATCATAAAAATCTTCTGACTCTATTTTATATGCTGCATCAACAAAAGCATTCCGGTTTGTTGTGCTGTCAACTATAACACTAACTCCGTCCCAAAGGTAATGGTCACTTAATGCAAACGAAAAATC
>CBEPPX010000558.1:0-1877 GCA_965511205.1 uncultured Ignavibacteriales bacterium
GTATCGCAATATAATTTTTGAAAATAAAATGGATACGATGAAATGTACTTATTCTGCTTTGTCCAGCTCACTCCGCGATCGGTGCTCCTGTAAATTCCTTTATCATCTTCTGTTGCTTCGATGATTGCATAAAGTATATCAGGATTAACTGGTGAGACAGCCAAACCAATTCTTCCCACATCTTCTGACGGCAAACCGCTTTTCATTTTTTCCCAGGTTTCTCCGCTGTCCAAGCTTCTGTAAATTCCGCTTTCCGGTCCGCCGTAAACCCCCGTGTATAGATTTCTCATTCTTTGGTGTGCCGAAGCGTATAAAATATTTGAATATCTCGGATCCATATGAATTTCATAGCAACCGGTATATTCATTTATTTCTAAAACCTGTTCCCAGGTTTTGCCTCCATCGGTTGTTTTGAATATTCCTCTTTCACCTCCAGCATTTCTTAATGAACCCATTGCAGCAGCATAAACTATATTTGAGTTGTTCGGATCGATTGCAATGCCGCTAACGTGCTCAGATGTTTTAAGACCCATATTATTCCAGCTTTTTCCGCCGTCTTCGCTTTTATAAATACCATCTCCGTAAATAACGTTATTTTGATTTTTGTTCTCTCCCGTTCCAACCCAAATTGCATTTGGATTAGTTGGATCAATCTCAACCGAACCAATTGCGTAGGACTTGTTGCCATCAAAAACCGGGGAAAAAGTTATTCCGCTGTTTGTTGTTTTCCACAATGAGCCGTGTCCTGATGCAACAAAATATTCGCTGTGGTTAAATGGATTAACGGCAATATCTATTGTTCTTCCTCCCGTAATTGCAGGACCGATACTTCTAAAGGATAAACCAGCTAATGAAATGTTTTTTAGTGAATCCGGTTCTGAAATATTTTGCGCCGTTATTGTTGATGAGAACACAAACAAAAAACTGAAAACGGATGTAGTAATTAATTTATGCATAGTGTTAGCTCTAAATTATTTGAATGAAATGTTATTGTTGTTAAAAATCATTATTGCATGATTGAATGGATGCATGAGTGCATGAGAAATTATTTAAGAAACTGGAATAAAAACTATAATAAATTAAATCATAGTTTTTAATAATTCCAAAGTTTTAAGGAATGTTTTTGATGAGTGGAGAAGTTAGATTATGGACAAAATTTATTGAATCCTTTTTATGTTCTCTATTCCTTCGAGAATGAAACTAGTTTTCCACCTCTCACAGTTGCACCCAAAACCAATCCTGCGCTAATTAAAACTAAATTTTTAATAATATACTGTCCCTCTAAGGTTAAACCATAAGGAAAAATCGTCCAGACTTTTTCAGGCAAAATAATCAACGGCAATGCAGTTCCGGGCATCTGAAGAAATAAAAGCAATAGAGTTAACCGCATATATTTTCCGGTTATTAAACCAAGTCCTATGATAGATTCCCAAAGCGCAAGTATGGGTATAAAAATATCAGGATCCATGAAATAAATAGTATTTCTAACAAGTTCTTCGGCAGGACTTAATCCCTTAAAAAATTTAAGAACGCCAAACCATAAAAAAATAATTCCAAGGCAAACCCTTAGGATGAGCAATCCATACTTACCCATCCACTCAGTAATTTTTTTATCAAATTTGTCAAAATATTTGGATACAATTTTTTCTTCGATTGATTTCACGTTTAAGTATTTTCTTCTTTATTTAAATTAGTAATTGATTTAATTACAATCTCAATTTCTCCATTCTTCATCTTTGATTCAAGAAGAATTATAATTATTTGCCAATCCAATCAGAATAAAGTTCAGGTCTTCTATCCTTTAAAAATAATTTTTTAGCGTGAGATGCTCTTACTTTTTCAAGATCAATATCACAGTAAAGAATTTCTTCTGTTCC
>CBEPPX010000559.1:0-1870 GCA_965511205.1 uncultured Ignavibacteriales bacterium
AATTAGCAACAGAAATATTAGCTTTAATATCAGACACTGCTTCGCCGCCAATTTCTTTAATCTTATCCCAAACACAATTTTTTTCGTATGGGGTATTTGTTGTTCCTGAAAATTTCAAGGTGCCTTCTTCTTCGGCAACTTTTATTTCTTTCATATTTAGCTCTTGTGCTAAGGCAAGCACCTGGCTGTATTTAACTTGTAACGACATTTAAATTTTTCCTTTTTTATGAATATTAAAAAATTATTATTTTACCGGGAATGCAATTTTAAGCACTACCCTGTAACTGATTATCTTGCCACCTTCAACAGAGGCAAGATGTTTTACGACTTCAAAACCCGTTATTCCTTTTACGGATTTTGAAGCTTTTGCTAATGCCTGCTTAACTGCATTATCAAAACTTTTAGATGAGATTCCTATAATCTCGATAACTTTTACTGCGCCTTCACTTATGTGGGACATAATGTTTACTCCTTATTATTAGTTGTGAAATTATCAATTAAATTTTTCCTGAAGCAATTTCGTTAAGCTTTTTAATTCTTTCCTCTACAGGAGGATGCGATGCAAACAACTTTTTAAGTCCGCCGCCCAAAAATGGATTTACAATGAATAGATTCGAATGCGCGGGATTTCCGTTTTGTAATGGATTGCGAGCAACTCCATTGTGCAGTTTTGCCAATGCATTTGCTAATCCTAATGGTTTACCGCTCAATTCAGCTCCGCCTTTATCAGCTGCAAATTCCCTTACCCTGGAAATAGTCATTCGCACAAACATTGCTACCAATGGAGCAAGGATTAAAACAGGAATCATCAGCAATGGGTTTGATCTTCTTGATCCTCTTGCGCTGATCATCCCAAATTGAGCTAACATTGTTATTGCTCCTGCAAGTGTTGCGGCAATAGTTCCTGTAAGCATATCACGGTTTTTAACATGAGTTAATTCGTGAGCCATCACTCCTGCAAGCTCATCATCGTTTAAAATGTTAAGTATTCCCTGGGTTGCGGCAACTGCTGCATGTTTAGGGTTTCTGCCGGTTGCAAAAGCATTAGGTGATTCCTGCGGAATAACATAAACTTTTGGCATGGGTAAGCCGGATTTGGGAATAAGCTCCTGAACCACCTTGTATAATCTGCTTTGCGGTGAAGTTACTTCCTGCGCACGGTATCTTTTAAGAACCATCTTTGCAGAAAACCAATAAGCAAAAAAGTTTGTTCCGGCAGCAACAATAAAAGCTATTATTGCACCCTCTTTTCCGCCTAAAAGTCCGCCCACAAAAACAAAAAACACAGTTAGCATCGTCATCAAAAAGAATGTTTTAAAATTGTTTTTCATTCTTTTTCTCCCGGCTTATTTATTGCCGCCCAGCAAACCACCTAACAGACCCGATAATGGATTTGATGATTTGGATTTTCCACCTAAGCCGCCCATAAGTAATCCAGCTACATCATCCAAAACAGACCCATCACCATCCTGATCCAGCAAACCTGCTAAACCGCTTGAGCCGGTTCCGCTGTCTCTTTTTTTCGTAAGGAATCCTAAAAGAACCGGAGCCAGCATTGGAATTAGCTTAGCTATCATACCTGAATCAACACCACTTAAATTTTTTGATAACAGGTTGGTTGCGTCTGAGCCAGCGTTACCAAGCAGTCCGCCTAAATTTGGATCGGTTGATTTGTCATCAAGCTTTTGTTGAAAGAGACCATCCAAATTACCAAGCACTGAAGGATCACCATATTTATTAAGAATATGATCCACACGCTCCTGCCCGCCTCTTTCATCTTTTTGTTTTTTTAATCCGCCCAATATCATCGGTGCTATTACCGGAAGCAGCTGCGAAATTGTTCCCTGGTCAATGTTGGTTTTTTCAGACA
>CBEPPX010000560.1:0-1869 GCA_965511205.1 uncultured Ignavibacteriales bacterium
AGGCATTCTGATGCTTAAACTAAAATTAATTTTCATATTAATGGCTGGATTAATTATTTCCAGTTCGTTTACTGTACTCGCGCAAGAGATGGAAGACCAACTCTACTGGATTCGTGAAGAAGTTGTCAGAGTTGACATGTGGGATCAGTACGAAGAAACTTCAAAACAATGGGTTGAAATGATGACCGGAGCAGGTCTTGATTTCCCATATATGTTGGCATCTCAAAGGGATGATGCACATTATTATTATCTTCTTCCATTAGACAATTATGCAGCGATTGACAAAATGCCAGAAATATTTGGATCGGCTATTGAAAAAATTGGAAAAGACAAGTGGGCAAAATTTTCAAAAGAAAATGATGCCAGTATGGTAACCCATAAAGATTTTATTGCAACACGGTCGGCAAAATATTCTTATGCCCCAAAAGAACCCAGATTAAAACCTGAAGATGCAAAATTTATCCACTGGATGTTTTTTCATTATAAATTAGAAAACCGAAAAGAAATAATGGATATACTTGCAGAATGGAAACAGCTATATCAAGACAAAAATATTAATAATGGATATGCTATTTGGCTTATTGAGTTGGGCTTAGATAACAACTCGATAGCTCTAACAGAAAGTTTTAAGGATGGTGCTGATTTTTATACTTCCCAAGAAGAAGATAATGCATTAATGGAAGCAGAAGCGAGTGCATTATGGTCAAAAATGTCCCCGTTTATTACTTCCATTGAAAACAAATACGGTTCTCCAAGACCTGATTTAGGATTTGTAAAAGAATAAGTAGTGTCTTTACTTGGTATTAAAAGTCCTCCATGTGAGGGCTTTTTTATTTCACTGCGGCGCATCTTCAGTTTACTTATCACTTATCTCTTCTACATTTAAATAAATATGCTTATTTACCCTTCCCGATTTATTAGCTTGATACATTTACAAATTCGGAGTAAGTTAAAACAGTTCGATTCAAAAAATTTTCGGGAAAAATTTTATGAAAACTACACTCTTTCTATCCATCCTGCTTCTATTCAATTTATTTCAAGTTACAAGTTTTGCACAGGGAGAAGCCGCCGTTCCGTTTTTGTTGCTAAATCCATCACCATCTCTTAGTGCGATGGGTTCAACAGGAACAGCATTGCCAACTGAAGATCCTTTTGGATTTCTTTGGAATCCTGCACAATTAGGGTACACAAGCCAAACAAATAATCTTTCATACATTTTCTATCCATCAAAAGTTGATTTGCTCGGATTTGGTTGGCAATTAAAAGGAACAGCTTTTAATGTCGGTTATAACTTTAAAGACTTGGTAGGTTTTCCTCTTAGTTTTGGGTTTGGTCATTCAAATGTAGAATTTGATTTTGGCACTTTTGGGGGTACAGATTCCTACAACGCATACTCCTTTGGTTTGGGTGTTGATTATTTTGTTCAATTAAGTATTGGATATACAATTAAAGATGTAACTTCAATTCTTGGTGTTTTTAATATGCCTCCATTACAAAGAGGAACCACAGCAAAAACGACTTTAAACGATTTCGGAATACTTTTAAATTTCCCGGTTATATTTGATGATAAATTTAAAGTACAATTAGACGAAAGTCTTTTCGCTCAGCCGGCATTTAATTTTTCATTAGGTTATTCAAAATCAAACGTTGGAGATGAAATATTTTACAATGATCCAGCTCAGGCTGATCCCCTTCCAAGAATGGATAGAATAGGTTACGGAATTTCTGCAGGATTTGATTTAATCTCGGATGATTTCAGAATCAACGCATTTAATCTTTCTTTTACAGTCGAGGCTGATGATATTTTGATAAAACGAGATGCGATTGGTTCGCGTGATTGGGAATATCAATCCACACTGAGTGATTTAA
>CBEPPX010000561.1:0-1868 GCA_965511205.1 uncultured Ignavibacteriales bacterium
TTAAATTTTCTGGTTAATCCGTAATATGTAAATTGTTCCAACAGGTCTATGTGTACCTTGGTATCGTATCTTCCTTTAATAAGATTTTTTGTGGGTTTCACTTTAAGCATTGCTGATCGGACAGTTAAGAATGGCAGATCAAAATTCCTTCCGTTAAAACTTATTACCTTATCGGTTACATCAACAATTTTCCAGAAGGATTGAAGCATTTCTTTTTCGGGTAATCCTTTGTAGTGCACTTTGTCATCTTCGGAATTCCATTCCTCCTTTACATCACTTTCGTAATAAACGAAAGATTTTTGTTTCTCAACATCAAATATCCCAATTGCAATACACTTGGCAGTTAGCGGGTAAAGGCTTGTGTAACGAATTGCTTCATCAACCTGAAATTGTTTTTTATCAGGATCGGTTTCTTTTTCAGCATAACGAAGAAGGTATTCCTGCTGACTTTCGGAGAGTGATTCGAATGGATAAGCGCTGGTTTCAATATCGAAAATTATTTTTCTCATACTGCCCCCGGATTAATTTATTTTGGTCTTAATATTTGAGCAGAAGGTTCAATCATTTTAACTTTCTGTATAAATTCATCTGTTAACGGAGTTGATTTTCTTGTAAGCGGATCAACATGAACAGAAACACCCGCTCCCTCAGCAACTATTTTTTTTGTTTTTGAATTTTCCACAATATGCTCAAATCCAAAACTTGAGTTTTTAATATACGATATTCTTGTATAAATGTTAAGCTCGTCATCAAACCGTGCAACTTTTAAATAATCAATCTGGTTGTGAACCATATAGTAAACGTTATTAGGAGAGAAGATATTTTCTAAGGGAATGAAACCTGAGTCCATTGCATACTGGATTTTCGCCTGTTCAAAGTAGTTAAGGTAAACTGCATTGTTAACAATCTGCAGCATATCAACTTCGTTAAATCTTACTTTTACTTTATAGATGTGATGGAAATCTTTTTTGTTTTTTGTTGGCTGCATTGAAAAAAAGTTTTACATTATTAATGAATTGTCACTAAAAGTAGTGATGCAATAATACTCTAGTTTCCTTTTGTTTTTCTTACCATCTGTTCAATCATATCCCACATTTCCGGTGGAACCGTTTCAAGCATATTGAATTGACCTGCACCTTTTAACCATTCGCCGCCATCAATTGTAATAACTTCTCCATTTATGTATGCAGAAAAATCAGAAACTAAGTAAGCTGCTAAGTTTGCAAGCTCCTGGTGATCGCCAACTCTTTTTAGCGGAACTTTTTTTGCAAGATCAAATTTTTCTTTCATATCGCCTGGCAGCAATCTATCCCATGCACCTTTTGTAGGAAAAGGACCTGGAGCAATTGCATTAAAACGAATTCCATACTTTGCCCACTCCACTGCGAGTGAACGTGTTAGCGCAAGTACTCCTGCTTTTGCACAGGCAGAAGGAACAACATAAGCAGAACCTGTATAAGCATAGGTTGTAACAATGTTCAATACATTTGCATTTTGCTTTTTTTCTATCCAGTACTTTCCAAAAGCGAGTGTACAGTTATAAGTTCCCTTTAAAACAATATTTATGATAATATCGAATGCACGGTTGGAAAGCCGTTCTGTAGGACTTATAAAATTTCCTGCGGCATTGTTCAACAGCACATCAACCTTTCCAAATTTATCGATGGCAGTCTTTAGTAAATTCTCTACGGAAGCATAATCCGTAACATCGCACTGTACAGGAAGTATTGTTTGATTATTTCCTTTTGATAATTCCTCAGCTGTCTTTTCAAGCACATCAAGCTTCCTGCTTGCAACTACAAGATCGGCACCAAGCTCAACAAAATATTTTCCCATCGCTTTACCAAGTCCTGTTCCCCCGCCGGTTA
>CBEPPX010000562.1:0-1868 GCA_965511205.1 uncultured Ignavibacteriales bacterium
ATCGCTAAAACTAACAATGCATTCAGAGTGTTGGAAACATCTCATCCACCCGTATATTATATTCCGCCTGAAGATATTAAAATGGAATTATTATCACCGAGTGTTGGAAACAGCTATTGTGAATGGAAAGGAAGCGCTAATTACTACGATGTTAAGGTTAAAGGAAAAGCAGTGCCTAAGGCTGGCTGGTATTATTATAAGCCAACAGAGAAATTTTCTGAAATAAGAAATTATGTGGCATTCTATGCTGATAAAATGGATGGTTGTTTTGTTGATGGCGAACAGGTAATTCCGCAGCCAGGTGGATTTTACGGAGGGTGGATAACTAAAGACATTGTTGGTCCATTTAAAGGAGAACAAGGAACTTTCGGATGGTAAATAGAACAATTAATTTTTAGTGCTTCATTCTTCAAGTATTTGAGTTTCTATTTACGGTTTGGCATACGATAAACGTGTTATTCTCTTCGTCTCGTGATAAGCATCTAAACCGCTAATTGCAATTGTTCCTGCTTTTTCAATATCAATATATCCATCCTTTGCAATGATATCATCTGGTAAAATTATCTCAACAATTTCTCCAACAATAAAAATAGTCCCATTATATTTTATTTCCTGCTCATCAACAAATTTAAGCCCAATTTTAATTTTTGATTCTTTAACGTAAGGCGCCTTAAGTTTCTCTGAGTATTCAGGAGTTAGCCCGCATTCATCAAACTCGGAAACATCCTCATCATATCTTGCTGATGTCTGGTGTGCTTTCTTAAATATTTCTTTGTTAATGTGATTGATTGTATAGAGTCCAACTTCTTTTATATTTTTATATGTGTGTCTATCAACTGAAACGGGGCGCATTAAAAATCCTAGTGTTGGTGGGTTTGCACCAACGTGGATAACAGAACTGAATATTGCAAGATTGTTTTTTTTCTTTAGTGAAATAGTTCCAATTAATGAAGCACTCTTAAATCCGGAAATTGAATTAACAAAATTAGCTCTGTATAATTTTTCAAACTCTAAAATATTTTTCTTTTTTATTGTCACTTCCCAAACCTTTAGTTTTATTAATTCTCAACTAAGATAATATCAAGAATTTTTAGAAATGTATTTTTCTATATCAAATTTTCTTTTAGCGCCGTTGCGATTCATATACCTTATTTTACCATAAACGGGCCGTTCCCCCCACGCTCTATCGTGCACGCCACCAATTGCCCAGGCACAACCCGCATATCCATTTGGATCTCTTCCATCAAGCTCATACTTATCATTTAAGTGGATAGCAATCTTTAATGCTTCTTCTGGGGAGTTACTCCACTCGAGAATTTTTTTTGCCCAATACATTCGAATATAACCGTGCATTTTACCCGTAGCCACCAATTCCCGCTGCGCAGCATTCCATAAATCCTCGTGCGTTTTTGCTTCTTCAAATTTTTTAAGCGAGTAAACAAATTCCCTTTCATCTTTTTTATGATCAGCTAAAGTTTTCTTTGCCCAATCTGGGAAACCTTTAAAAGAATCATAATTAGAATTGTAGTAGCAAAAGTTATCTGATAATTCTTTTCTTACAATTAATTCTTCTAAAAAAGGTTCTGCGGATGGATGGTTGCCAAAGCCACTTATAATTAGTGCAACGCGCTGTGCGGATAGTTGCCCAAAATGCAAATAAGGCGAAAGATTTGAAAGCACATCTGCATTTGGGTCGTTTCTCAATGCATCATATTTATCAAATTTATTTTGAATAAAATCTTTAAGCGTTTTATGTGCAGCTTTTTCCCCAGGTTTTAACCAATCTACAGGTTTAACTTTTTCGTTTACTTTTATCGAACCATAAACCGCCTCCAAAGTAATATGATCATTAGAAAAACCATTATTGG
>CBEPPX010000563.1:0-1862 GCA_965511205.1 uncultured Ignavibacteriales bacterium
AACCAGCCATTCTTTTGTGCTGCGGAAGCTTTCTTGTGACTGCTAATTGCAAAATCATCCTGTTCATCTCTTGATATTTTATATTTATCAAAAAGATTTTCAGCCGTTTCACCCATACCCTGTCCGATTAAAGGATCGATACTGTCGCTCCATCCATCTTCAATAACTTTATTACCCATTTTAAATCCATCCCACCTGGCACCTTTTAAAAGATAAGGTATAGTGCTCATACTATCGAACCCACCTATTAATACAGTATCAGCTTCACCAAGACGAATTGATTGAGTAGCAAAAGCAAGTGCTCGCATTCCCGATGGACATGCCATATTTAAAGTAATCACAGGAACAGATTCAGGAATACCTCCTCTTACAGATGCTGTACGAGCTGGATTGGGACCATTTCCTGCCTGTCGGCAGCTTCCAAGTATTACGTCATCTATGTGATCGCTGGTAATTGAGGCACGGTTTACGGCTTCCCTAACAGCCGTTGCCCCAAGATCGTATGCAGGAATATCTTTAAGTGTTCCGCCAAATTTACCCATTGCAGTTCTAACTGCTGAAATTGCTACAACTTCATTTAGTTCCATAAATGTTACCTTTTATAGGAGGAATTTTAATACAGTTTGTAATCTCTTAAATGTATTGTCCACCATCTACTTTAATTACTCCACCGGTAATGTGGCGAGACATTTCGCTGCACAGAAATGCTACAACATCCGCAACTTCTTCAGGCAGCCCGATTCTTTTTAAAACTATCTCATCAATCGCCATTTTACGTACTTCTTCAGTTGCCTGTTTCATCATATCTGTTTCGATCAAACCAGGAGCTACAGCGTTTACGTTTACACCGTACTTTCCTAACTCCTTTGCAACCGTTTTTGTTAACCCAATTATACCTGCTTTTGATGCTGAATAATTTGATTGTCCGAATTTTCCGCGCAGCCCGTTTATAGAGGTGACGTTTACTATCTTTCCCGATTTTTGTTCACGGAATATTGGAGCAGCTGCACGTACATAATTAAAATAACCTTTAAGATTGATGTCGATAACACTGTCCCATTGTTCTTCAGTCATTTTCCAGATAACCCCATCCCAGTTTATTCCGGCATTGTTAACCAGGATATCCAATCTGCCAAATTCTTTAACTACATCATCAACCATTTTTCCCGCATCACTAAAATTCGAGATGTCCGCCTGTACCACGAGTCCTTTACGACCCAAAGCTTTAACTCTTTTTATTACCTCTTCAGCTTCATCTTTATGTTTCCTATAGTTGATTGCTACATTTGCCCCGAACTCAGCAAGTTTAAAAGCGATAGCGGAACCTATTCCTATGCTACCACCTGTTACAATTGCTGATTTTCCTTCAAGATTAATTCCGGTTTGATTATTTTCCATTTTCTTTTTCTAAGATATTTATTGGTTATACTAAATTAGAAATTCAAATACAAAATACAGTTTCTATTGTTTTAATAAAACAATTTATTGAATCAAAAGAAGAAGATTTATTTTGAAGAGTCATCAGCTATTTAGTAACTAGGCTTACAATAGCTATTTGAAAAGATTTTTGGGCTTCTGATTCATTTATAATAAATATAAATAATAACATTACACAATACCATCAAAAACTGTATTCATTGTTAGAATATTATTACTCCAAAGGTTAATATCATTAAATGGATTAGTAATAAAGTTAGAGTGATTAATCAGAAGTAAGTAACAAATGCTTCGGCTGATCAGTTTCATATGCTTTGTTTTCATCGTTATACTGCACTTTAATATTTTGGTAGGGAAATCGAGGTTCATTGGTGCACAACAAAAAAGCCTTGCAACTTAGTTAGTCACAAGGCTTTATGGACTGA
>CBEPPX010000564.1:0-1862 GCA_965511205.1 uncultured Ignavibacteriales bacterium
TACAATTAAAATATTAGTAATTTATTTCAAATGAAGGTGGGCTAAAAAATGCTTTTTGGTTGGGAATGCTCGCAATTAGCTGCTTTTATAAATTATTGCAACGCAGGTTACATAATTATCGGAATGGCTCATTGAAATTTTTAATTCCTTATCGGTTGAGAGGAAATCTTTTAAATTACCTAAAGGTTTAATCTCAGGTTTACCGTATGGATCATTATAAACTTCGATATCCTGCCAGCTTATTCCCTTTTCCCAGCTCGAAGCCACTGCTTTATAAACAGCTTCTTTTGCTGAAAACCTTGCTGCAAGGTGCTGATATTTATTAAATTTACTTAAGCAGTATTCAAGTTCATTCGATGTATAGATTTTATCCAGGAATCTATCGCCATATCTTTCCACACTTTTAATAATTCTTTCAATTTCAATTATGTCTATTCCAACACCCAAAACCATAAAATCACTATTTATTATTCCTAAAATTAATTAGCATACTAAAATATACTCGCATCAACTTTAACTCCATCATTCTTTAGCTGATCAAGCATCACTTTTGTTAGCTCCTTGGTTTGTTCTAACGTTTTAGTTAATGAGATAATAAGTGAGTCATCATAAAGAAGTTTTCCAATATTGTTATCTCCGCTCAGTGTTTCATCGGCTAAGAAGTTCAATTTAGTAATTAAGGAATCAGAACTTTGTAAAATTGAATTTAGATTAGAGATGGATGTGTTTATGCTTTCCTTGTTTGCAGAAATCATTTCCTTCGTATCTTCAGTAATCTCTTTTGTATTTTGTGTGATAGATTTAATGTTTTCCTGGTTTTCGCTCAGCGTTTTGTTAAGCCTTGTAGTTAAAGTGCTTAATCCTGTAATTGAGTTTCTTATATCCTCTTTGATCTGATCATCTGTTAAAAAAGAATTTATTTCAGAAAGTGTTATTTTCACATCATCCAGTATCGTATTCAGGTCTATCTCTATACCACTTAAAACTTCCATCATGCTTGCAAGATCTGCCTGGAATATTCCAACCTGGAGTTCATCAGGATTAATTGGTATTGAATCTTGACCAGGTGAAATATCAATTTTTTTACCGCCCATTAAATCTGTTACTTCCAGCGAAAATTTTGCATCTCTCTTTAACTTCGCATCGCCGTTAACCGATATCTCTACAATCACATAATAATTTTCAACATAAATATCTTTTACCACCCCGGCTTTAACTCCGTTTACTGAAACCTCGTTACCAACTTGCAGCCCTGAGGAATTTTCAAATTTTATTTTAAAATAAACATCGGTGGAACTAATGGAAACATTTTTTGCCCAGCCCAATATCCATATAAAAACTATTATACCGATTAATACTGTTAAACCGACTTTTATTTCAATTATTCTTTGTTGTTTCATTCCTTATACTCTTTACTAATTTGGTTAATTCCAAAAGTTCTTCTTTTGTTATTATGCTGTCTGTAAAAGTAATCTCAAGCAATTCAAACAGCTCTTCATGTTTATCTTCCGATATATCACTTACAGATTTAATTCCTTCTACATAAAAATGAAACAGCGATTTTAAAGAATCTTTTTCAGTACTACCTGTAATATAACTAAGTTCAGTTTCCCAATTATCTTCAATCAGTTCGGTTATTAGTTTTTTACCGGGATTTAGAAAAATATCATCAAATTTATTCTGAATAATATACAGAACTGATGCAACCAGGATTGTTATTATAAATACCAATTTTATAAAACATCCCTTCTTCATCAACAGCTTATATTTTAAACCTTTTCAACCAGTACTTTATTAATTCTCTTGCTCACAACTTTTTTAACTGTTATGCAATAATCTGCAATCTTAAAGCTGTAACCTTC
>CBEPPX010000565.1:0-1850 GCA_965511205.1 uncultured Ignavibacteriales bacterium
CTCAATAATAGATTTCTGGTCCTATAGCGAGCATAATCCTGTACGGCTTGAGTTTAATGGCGATTTCCTGGAATCAATTCGCAACTTCGATCCTGAAAGCCAGCGCTCCATTGAAAAAGTTGATACAGTTACTCTTGCCGGTGCACTTAATCAGGAAGAAGATAGTACAAACCACTCCGATATTTTCGATTACCTGCAAAACCCGCTCATCTTTGCTTCAGCATTTGAATTACAGAACTTAAATCGTCAACAAATAGATCTTTTTAGTAAAAATGATGAAACGCCAGTTGCCGTCATAAATGTTGATGAAAATTTAGATGATGAGTTTCCCGAAACTGGCGAGCACCTAGAAGATATTGAACAACAAGAAGCTATCACCAAAAAAGATTTCACAAATATAGAAAATACTCGTTGGATTATTGAAGAAGAACTTACATCTTCAAACAAAAGAATTGAACTTGGTTTTACAGAAGCTCCTTCAATCCATTCAAATTACGAAGTGCTTTTTTCCGTACTCAAAGATTTTGCTGATAATAGTTACGATGTTATACTTACTTCGGAAAATGAACTTCAAACGAACCGGCTAAAGGAACTACTTTCCGAGTTTAAAGTGGAACTTGCGGAACTGATTGGAACCGGTAAGTTAAAACTGGAAACACTCGCAATTAAAGATGGCTTTCTTCATAAGAAAGAAAAAATATTACTGCTAACTGATTACCAGGTTTTTGGAAAACCGTACCGTACTAAACTTCCACAAAAAAAGAAGTATAAAAAATCAAAATCCAAAGCGTTTGCTTCAATTAAAAAGGGAGATTATGTAGTTCACGAGAATTACGGAATAGGAAAGTATACAGGACTTGAAACTATAAAAATTGGTGAAAGCAAACAGGAATCTATGAAGCTGCTTTATAATGAAGGCGGAGTGGTTTATGTAAATCTTAATTACCTGAACTTGGTTAAAAGGTATTCATCAAATGAATCCGCCGGTGGCGGATTATCCCCAACACTTTCAACCCTTGGTAGTGGGGAGTGGGATAGAAAGAAAACACGAACCAAAGGGAAGATAAAAGAAGCAGCGCGCGAACTGATTGAACTTTATGCAAAACGAAAAGCAAAAAAAGGTTTCGGATTTGGTACCGATACTGTATGGCAAAAGGAACTTGAAGCTTCATTTCTTTATGAAGATACGCCTGACCAGGAAAAAGTAACTGAAGAAGTTAAAAATGATATGGAAGCTGAGAACCCTATGGACAGGCTTGTTTGCGGTGATGTTGGATTTGGAAAAACTGAAGTAGCGGTTCGTGCAGCTTTTAAAGCAGTGCAGGATGGTAAGCAGGTTGCGCTGCTTGTGCCAACTACAATTCTCGCTGAGCAGCATCACAATACATTTAAAGACCGGCTTACACAATTCCCGGTTAAGGTTGCGGCATTATCAAGATTTCAAACCCCAAAAGAGCAGAAAGAAATAGTGAGTGAACTGGAAATGGGGACAACTGATGTTGTTATCGGTACCCACAGGATGCTTTCTAAAGATGTGAAATTTAAAGATCTTGGTCTGTTGATGATTGACGAAGAACATCGTTTTGGTGTTACCTCAAAGGAAAAACTCCGCTCTATAAAAGTGAATGTTGATACTTTAACTTTTACAGCAACTCCAATTCCCCGAACACTAAATCTTTCGTTACTTGGAGCAAGAGATCTTTCTATTATTGCTACGCCACCTCCTAACCGCCAACCAATTTATACAACCGTTTCAACTTTCAACATCAACAAAATAAAAGAGTGGATACGCAACGAGGTTAGAAGAAACGGGCAGGTATATTTTGTTCACGATAGAGTTCATTCAATTA
>CBEPPX010000566.1:0-1850 GCA_965511205.1 uncultured Ignavibacteriales bacterium
AAACTAGGAGATTTCCAATCGCCGGTTGAGAAAGATAATCTTTCAACACTTCTTGGCAGAAATGGCTTTTCACTTATCCGAAAGGGTGTGTTTTTTGCACAGGATATTTATGCAGATGGTTTTAAACGAGGCGATATAAACGTTGTGGTTGATGGAGAGCGCTACCACAGTGCATGCCCCAACAGGATGGATTCGCCGCTAACAAGAGTAAACCCCTTAGAACTCGAATCAGTTGATTTAATGAAAACAGCGGGCTCAATACAATGCGGGCTTGGGGGCAAAGTTTCCTTTAACAGATCTACCCCGATTGAACCAGTTTCTCTTAAAGCAGGATTATCAGGATCAACAGCTGCTTCGCAAAGTTTCGATGGTTCTGTTTTGGCTGAAGGTTATCAACAAAGACTGTCTGTAAGATACTCTACAGGATTGCCTTATGAAGATGGAGACGGAAGAGAATTTAAAGACCTGTATAACTATAAAGAAAACTACAGGTACACACTTGCCGAAGGATCTTTCCTGGGGAAATCATCTTTGTGGAAATACGGCGCAACATTTTCTTATACGGAAGATGTTTCCTTTCCGTACCTTCTGATGGATGAAAGAAAAAACAAAGTTTTTAATGCAAGCTTAAGTTATGATGATAACAAAATTTATTTCAATTATACTGATCACTTAATGGATAACCAGTTTCGCGAAAGTAATATGTTAATGGTAACAGAAGCAAATAATCTTACAGTTGGTGCCGTTGGTGATTTTTACGAGTTATATTTCAGGAAGTGGAATGCGGACAATGTAATTTCATCACCTATGATGACGATAGAAAATAAAATGATGCCAGAAATAAATATGTATTCAGTTTCTGCTCATCATCTTATGGATTTTGATAAGATAACTATTTCCGGAAGAGTAGGAATCGTACATCATAGCGTAGGTGATGAAAGTCGGTTACCATTCTATCAAAAACTTTTTCCCGATGCAGATGGAAGTCGCTGGTATCCTACGTTTGGTTTGAGTGCAAATTACGCCACTCTATTTACTGATGAGTGGGGAGCCGGAGGGTTAGTTGAAGCAAGTTCCGAAGCACCAGAAACGGAATATTTGTTTATAGCTGTACAGAAGTTGATGAACAAACCAACCTGGTCAGGTAATCCAACATTAAACCAACCGCTGCGCACAACAATGCGCGGTTCAATAAATTACCAGGATATAAGGTTAGAAGCATTTGCAACACAGGTTTGGAATTATGTTAATCTTACAAAAGATATGGTTGATGAACAACCATACTTAACTTATGAAAATATCAATGCTTATATGATTGGTTTTAACTTTGGATTTAGTTGGAAATTAATTGATATGAATGCCGGTTATACTTTTGCACAAAATGTAACAAACGATAACCCCCTTTCTGAAATTCCTCCGCTAAGAGTTACAACAACAGTAACATCACCAGTTTTTTATAACCTGGTTTTATTCCTTCGTCATTCATATAACGATGCACAAACAAGAATTGATGAAACAATTAAAGAAACCACCACACCGGCCTGGAATAAGGTTGATCTTGGCGCAACTTACTCTGCAGGTAGTTTTTTAATCGCGTTGGAACTAAATAACATTACAAACGCAAACTATTACCAACATCTTTCATATTTACGCAATCCATTTGCTTCAGGTGTGCAGGTTTATGAACCGGGAAGAACGATCAGGTTAAGTTTAAGATTTAACTCGGCTTTTGAATAATTACTAATTCAACCACCACTTTTATTACGTTGGATAATAGGAGTCAAATCATTTTTCATTTCAAGCAGGAGTAAATAGTGCACAAACTGCACCTGCAGGATCTTCAATTATAC
>CBEPPX010000567.1:0-1850 GCA_965511205.1 uncultured Ignavibacteriales bacterium
TCAGCAGGGACTAAGTTACTAACTCTAATCTCCTCACTGAATGAATAACTTCCATTGAAATCAACTTGTTTTAACCTGTACTCAAATGCGGTTGCATTTATACCGCTTATATCATCAAGATAACTATATTGCTGCGGCTCGGTGGTTGTACCTCTGCCTTCCCTATATCCGACTAACCTCCAATCACCAATTCTTTCTTTATTTATCGTTTTTCTATGAATCTCAAATTGTTGGTTATTAGTTTCGGTAGCAGTTGCCCAATCCAATCTGATATTTAAGCCATTATTAGCTACAGCGCTGAAAGAGGTTAATTCAACAGGAATATTATTATCACCAACGGTTAGCGCTTTAATACAAAGATTTGCAGTTTCAGCAGGCCAAGGAGGATCTTCGTAATAATACATATCCTGCCACTGAACTCCATCCCAGTAAAAACTTTCATTAGGATTCGAGGTGGAATTCACAATAGTGAAATAGGCGTTTTCTACAAGTAGAACCGGAACTTCCGAGGTTCTATCAAATGGATGACCTCCGCGGGAAAGACTTAAGTAAACATAGAAATCATTTCCTTCTTCAAGAGAAATTGGAGTGTTAATGTTTACTGTATAGAATCCTGTAAACTCTGAGTAACCTGATTGTGATATCAATTCATCCTGCAACTGTCCGCTTGTATATGTATCATATATTTTTATTGTATAATCCACACTGTCTGCCGCAGTAAAAAAGCTTACAGCTTTTAAAAGTTCATCACTCCCGGCAGTAAAAGCATTAAATCCTTCTGCACAATCTGTTTTTGTTGCACGCCAGCCATGGTAATCATAATAATATATTTTATCGTACTGTTGCGGTTCAACATCCTTAAAAACAATCGAACCCATTTCCGGATGATGACCAGCATGTTTATCGTAATATGATATCCAGAAATAACCATTTAATCCCCAGCTGGCTCCCCAGCTGTTCTTAACTATCCAGGCTCCCGGTAACGGTGCCTGCGTTACTTTATTATCATCCCATCCTACAATAGAAACGGCATGATTCGGATCAAGAGAAGAACTGGGCGGCTGGTAATGAATATAGTTCTGTATAAAGGAACCTGAAGAACAGAGACAGGTACCCATCACGCCATAAGTCATTATCATTTCTTTAAGTGTATTTATATTACTCAAATCTTCATTTGCTACCAACCAATATATCTCCCGCGGATAATAGTAATGCCAGGAGGTATCTGATCTTGGCGGTGGAGTATTATAAGATTGCCCATCAATATCCCTTACAGCACCTTCTCCTCTTGATAAATAAGCTGAAGAGACTCTGTAATCACCACCATAATGAACTTCTAAACCATTCCCTGTAGGTGGATCAAGATCGCCGTTATAAAACGTGTTAAAACCGTTCCACCAATCTAAATGATACTCAGCCAGGTTGGGTTCACCGGTTTCGCCATTGTTTGCCCACGCACCGGTCATTAACAGATTTCCCTCAATAGCCGCCATAGTGCCATGTGTCCAACAGGTTCCACCCTGCTGAGATTTAACAGAAGTTACATAATTAATTCCTGCAACATCTCTTAAATCGAATGAGCTAGGCTGCGCAAAATTTATTACGCAGAAAGGAATGAAAAGCAATAGGGAAATTGTAAAAATATTTTTTTTCATGATTACTCCTAATAATATTATTGTTGGATAAATTCATTTTCAAAATTTGATTTATAATTCGTGGCGAAAAAGATTTAAACTTTAGATAGCAGAAGAATTGATGAACAAAAGTATAGAGATGTGCTGTTAAGAATTGATTGGGGTGATGTCCTAATAAAAAAAAGTTGTTCATATTCCCCTAGGGGATTTTACTGC
>CBEPPX010000568.1:0-1845 GCA_965511205.1 uncultured Ignavibacteriales bacterium
CTGAAATGTCTCCATCCATAAGTTCAACAAATCTCTTGGTAATACTCAGTCCCAAGCCACTCCCTTCAAAAACACGGTCAAGCCCTTCACTTGCCTGTCTGAACTCTTCAAAGATTATTTGCTGGCTTTCTTGGGGAACACCTATTCCTGAATCAATAACAGTTATCACAGCCCTTTTTTTGTTACCAGATCGTTTTTTATCGACTATTACAGTTATACTTCCTTTATCTGTGAATTTTATTGCATTGCTTACAAGATTATTAATTACCTGGCGAAAAATTCTTTCATCAAGTAACGAATAAATATTTTCATCAACTACTAAAGTTTTTAAGTGCAAATTTTTCTTTCGTGCCAATTCTTCGAAACATTTAACCTGGTTTACGGTGATATCTCCTAGGTTTATCTCAGTTGGATTTATTTCAGATTTGTTTGCTTCAATTTTAGATAAGTCAAGAATCAGGTTAAGTGTATCTAATAACCTGGTTGCGCTATTATAAACTTCGTTTGACATTTCTCTTAATTCAGGATTGACAACTTCATTCTTAAGAATCTCTGTGTATCCTAAAATACCTACCATTGGAGTTCTTAATTCGTGGCTCATGTTTGCAAGAAAACTTGTTTTGAGTTGGCTCATCTCTTCAGCTTTATTTTTTGCTTTAATTAACTCTTCTTCCGCTCTCGTGCGCTCAATTGCCATTGCAGTCTGATTCGAAACAAAAGAGAGAAATTCTTTATCCTGGTCGCTATATCTATATCGTTCTGTATAAGTTTGTACGACAAGAGCGCCAATTGTTTTTTCGTTTGTTTTTAGCGGAACACCCAACCAGTCAATTGAATCTGTTAATAAAGTTTCAACTTCTCCTGAATAAACAAGTTTATTAAATGTTTCTGGGTCTGCCAGCAAAGGTTCGCCTTTACGAATCACATATTCTGTTAATCCTCTTCCTGGCTTAACTGGTTCTGGTTTTTCATCATGTTCATCAACAAAATATGGAAAACTAAGTATATCTTTTTGGGAATCGAACAACGCTATATAAAAATTATTTGCATTTATAAAGCCACTTATTGTTTTATGAATTTCGGAGTAGAGATGGTTTAAATCCCGCGCATTATTTGCTGCCTCTGAAATTTTATAAACTGCATCCCGCAGTCGCTCCGATCTTTTCCTGTCAGTAATATCTCTTACAATGGCTTGAATCATAACCTCATTATTTAGCCTTACCATATTCAATCCTACTTCAGCATCGAACTCTGTTCCATCAAACTTAATATGTCTCCATTCAAAGAACATCGGTTCGCCAGATAAAGCTTTAGAAATGAATTCTAAAGCTTTATCTTCAGAATTACGGCCATCAGGTTGTATTAAGGGAGAAAACCGAAATGGTGTTTCATCAACTATTTCCTCGCGGGTACATCCAAACATATCAAGTGTTTTGGAATTACAATCAATAAAAAACTCTTTATTCATTAAAAAGATAGCATCATTGGCAGTGTCAAAGAGTGTTTTATACATAATTACGTTTTCATTCAACTCTCTAAGAGTAGATTTGCTTTCCGTAGTATCTGTGAAACTCCAAACCCTGCCTATTATCTCTTCATCCTGTTTCTGAGGTCTAGAATATCTTTCAAAAACTCTACCATCTTTAAACTCAAGTATATCAAAACTCTCCTCCCTGGGATTAGCATATAGATATCTTACTTTTTTAACAAAATCCTGAGGATTAATTAATTGATTAAGAACAAAATTTATTAGCTTATCATCATCCCCGGTTTCAGCTAATGAATTCGGAATGTTCCACATTTTTATAAACTTTTTATTGTAATCTTCTATTTTACCATTCTTAT
>CBEPPX010000569.1:0-1839 GCA_965511205.1 uncultured Ignavibacteriales bacterium
CCTCATCGGCAAGCTCAGGATTGAAACGGTACAACGGCCAGTAACCTGTATCAACAGCGGCTTTCTGGTTTTGCATTCCCTTAGCCATGTTTATACCATGGGCAATGCAGTGGCTGTATGCAATAATTAATGATGGTCCATCATAGGCTTCAGCTTCCAGAATTGCTTTTAATGTGTGTGTATCATTTGCACCCATTGCAATTTTTGCAACGTAAACATTTCCGTAAGACATTGCCATCATACCGAGATCTTTCTTCTTACCAGGCTTACCTGAAGCAGCAAACTTAGCAACAGCGGCACGCGGAGTAGCTTTAGACATCTGTCCGCCCGTGTTTGAATAAACTTCGGTATCAAGAACTAAAACGTTCACATTTTTCCCGGAGGCAAGTACATGATCCAATCCGCCGTAACCGATATCATAAGCCCAGCCATCGCCGCCCATAATCCAAACAGATTTTTTAACCAGGTAATCGGCTATGCTTAATAAGTGTTTAATATCTCCGGCTTTTCCGTTGGTTCCGGATTTTTCCATATCATTTAGCTTTTTCTTCAGTGCATCAACTCTTTCTCTTTGCTCATAAATTCCGCTTTCATCCTTCTGATCAGCATTGATAATTCCATTAACCAGGTCATTACCAATATCTGATGATAATCTATTCAGAATATCTTTTGCCTGTGCGTTATGTTTATCAATGGCTAATCTATAACCAAAACCAAATTCGGCGTTATCTTCAAAGAGAGAATTAGACCATGCAGGTCCTCTTCCATCTTTATTAGTTGCCCAGGGAGTTGTTGGTAAATTACCACCATAAATTGAAGAACAGCCGGTTGCATTTGCGATTATTGTTCTATCGCCAAATAGCTGGCTTACAAGTTTAACATAAGGTGTTTCTCCGCAGCCTGAACAAGCACCTGAAAATTCAAACAACGGTTCAAGGAATTGAGAATCCTTAACCTTTGTTACATTCACTTTTCTCCTGTCAAGTTCAGGTATTTGCAGGAAGTAATCCCAGTTCGTTCTTTCCTGTTCCCTTATTGGCAACTGCTCCGCCATGTTTATTGCTTTAAGGCGAGTTTCTTTTTTATTTTTTGCAGGACAAACATCAACACAAAGTGCACAGCCAGTGCAATCTTCAACTGCAACTTGTAAACTGTAAAGCATATTCTCGCCGTAATCTTTTGCTTTGAATTTAGTATACTTAAACGTTTCCGGGATATCCTTTAGTTCTTTTTCTTCAAAGACTTTAGCTCTTATTGTTGCATGCGGGCAGACTATAACGCACTTATTACATTGAATGCATGTATCAACATCCCACACAGGAACTTCGAGGGCAATATTTCTTTTTTCCCATTTTGTTGTTGAAAGTGGAAAGGTTCCGTCAACAGGGAATTTGCTTACAGGAATTTCATCTCCTTTTCCGGCAATAATTTTAGCGGTAACATCCATCACAAATTTTGGTGCATTGCCTGAAACTGCCGGTTGAAGCTGAAGTGTGCTGGTAACTTTTTCCGGAATTGTAACTTCGTGAAGGTTTTCTACCGTTTTATCAACAGCATCAAAATTCATTTGAACTATTTTATCACCCTTAGCGCCGTAAGTTTTCTTTATTGAATCTTTAATCATACTTACGGCTTCTTCTTTGGGGAAGATATTAGAAATTGCGAAGAAACAAGTTTGCATAATTGTATTTATCCTTACCCCCATCCCGGTTTCGTTTGCAACTTTATATGCATCGATAACATAGAACTTCATTTTCTTATCAATAAGATCTTTCTGAACTTTTTCTGGGAGAGAATCCCATGCTTCATCTTTTGAAAGTTTTGTATTAAGCAAGAATG
>CBEPPX010000570.1:0-1837 GCA_965511205.1 uncultured Ignavibacteriales bacterium
AAATGTAGAGGTAAGGATTTTCTTTAACTAAATCTTCAATAAACTTTTCGATTTCCGCTCTTCCTTCTATTTCAGAGCCTATACCAAAGCTCATATTAATGATGCAGGGTTCTTTACGCTCCTTAGAAATTTTATCAGCATAAAGATATGCCAGTTTCATACTTTCAGTTACCGTTGCACCGCCTGAATAGTTATTATTACCAAGCTTACAGCTAATTAAATATGCGCCGGGCGCAACGCCCGATAAACTAATACCCCCGATATTATTTCCTGCAGCTATTCCGGCACAGTGAGAGCCATGTGCTCCATCATCAAAATGGATTGAGATTCGCTGCTCATCAGGAAAAATATTTAAACCAAAAGTCAACTGCGAAAGACCCTCTTCATTAGGTATTGAGAAAGATTGCTGGTTTGTTTTATAATCGTGTAAAGGAAACTCATCCGAAACATCTCCATCGCCGTCCGTATCAAAATAAGCTACCCAAAAACGGTCATCTTCAACCATTGTTTCAAAAGCAATTATATAGTAGATGTCTTCATTTTCACCGTTTCCGTTAAGATCAACTGCTCCTGAGCTTGAATTTATCATGCTGCTTTCTTTAAAAGCTCCTATAAAATATTCATCATTAGTAGGATGATAAGTAAGCTTTCCGGCGCCGGATACCTTGTAAATCATTTCTTCATTAATAAAATATTTTATACCCTCTTCTTCATCGGTATCGGCTTCATATAAAGCGACATCGCCCTGCCCTGTAAAATCCTGGACATCAATAACTTTAACTTCGCCAGTAGAAGTATGAGTTAGACCGTCAATACCCTGGTCAACACCCGTATCAAGAATAAATATTATCGTTCCTCTGCCATCGTATTCCGGGTATTGATTAAGGAATTCATCAACGCCTGTGTTTGTAATGGAAAGAAAAGTTTGTACAGAATCCTGTGAAAAGATTGAAACGCTGAAAAGCATTATAAATAAGAGTAGTAATTTGGTCTTCATTTTGTAACTCTCAGATAATTGTTGTTAATTAGTATAAGTCTATCCTGGATGGCTTGTTTTACCAGTAGACAGCTTAAAATTTTATAAATATAATTATCAAAATTAAGTAAAATAACAGTGTAACAGAACCAATGAAGAATAAATTATTTCTTGTATCCACCCCAATTGGCAACTATGATGATATAACTCTACGTGCTCTTAAAATTCTTAAAAGTGTTGATTTTATTATCTGCGAGGAGTATAAAATTGCACGGAGAATGTTAGCACATTATAAAATTGATAAGGAACTACTTGCACTAAACGAGCATAACGAAAATGAAGTGGTGGATGAAATCCTGTTGGAAATTCTGAATGGAAAAACTGCCGCGCTTATTTCAGATTGCGGCACGCCGCTTTTTTCTGATCCGGGACATCTGCTTGTAGATGTTTGTATTTCCCAAAAGATTGATATTGTTTCCATTCCCGGGGCTAATTCTCTGCTCCCAGCACTCATTGGTTCAGGATTTGATTTTGAAAATTTCTATTATCGCGGCTGGCTTTCACCAAAAAAATATATAAGAAGAAAACAGCTACTGGATTTGAAAAGGATTAAAGAAATTATTGTTTTGATGGACACTCCTTACAGGTTACAAAGGTTGCTAACAGATGTTGCAAACATGCTTGGCAAAAGCATTCCGGTTGTTTTAGCTTTTGAATTAACTATGAAGAATGAAAAGTATTACAGGGGAAGTGCCGAAAAAGTTTTAAACATTGCAGAAAAGAAAAACCTTAAAGGGGAATTTGTATTGATTGTAAATAATAAATGAATAAAAAAATTTAACTAAGAAATGTTGAAAGAGA
>CBEPPX010000571.1:0-1836 GCA_965511205.1 uncultured Ignavibacteriales bacterium
TTAAAATCTACAGATTTGAGCACTGCAACTTTAAAATTCCTGCTCTCCAGGTTTTTAATGAACTTATCTTCTTCCGAAGCAAATTTATTTGTAACAAAAACTATCTCGCAATTAAAATCGCTTTCAATTCCTTCGTAAACAGAATTCTTTCCTTCAACAATAAACTTTTTTTCACTTTCTCGGAATTTCTTCTTTAAAAGTGATGAATAATATTTCAACTCATTTTTAGAGATCATATAAGGGGTTTATAATCCTGGTTTTTATTCTCATCCATTCCTTCTTCAAGCTGTTTAATATAATCCCATGAATATATTCCAGTATTGTGCCCGTCCTTCCAGGTAATCTGTATTGCGTAATCTCCAACAACTTCTATATTTTTTACCTGGTACATTTCTGGTGTAACAACTGTTGGGGCAGGCGGGCGGTAAGTTTTTAAAAGAATGGTTTCTCCTTTACAGCCGGCGCAGGGGCATTCATCCCGCATATATTTAAGCGATAAAATAATTTCGGTTGAATCTTCCCACGTTATCCTTAGTTTATCTTTTTTAAGGATTTTAATTTGCTTTGGGCTCATATCAAATTAATAAATTATTAAAAAACCATTTCTATCTTAATTAAATTATTATTCTACTTCAATTTAATTGGTGTAATTTATAAAATTATCTTTTATCTTTGGCTTAGAATTTACTTGTTATGTTAAATAAGCGATAAAAGGAATTAGGATTACTGTTTAATCGGTATAAATCGTTGTAAAACTGTAGTCTGAACTAATGGATACGTCATCGATAGATCTTATTTTGTTTTTCCTCTTTATTACACTTTCCGGATTTTTAACTGCATCAGAAATTGCTATTTCGTCTTTCGGAGATAATAAAATTGAAGAATTGAAAGAAAAAAAGGATAAGCTTTTTAATCTTTTCGTATCAATCCGGGATAATCCTGAAGACTTAGTTGGGACAATACGGCTTATAAATGTTGTTTCAATTATTATCTCATCGATGGTTGGGTTTCATTTTTCGCAACTTTACTTATACCCGCAATTTGTAAAATCGGAATCAGCTTTTCTGCAGGAGTACAGTTCTGTTATTTCGTTTATTGTTGCGCTACTGGTTATATCTATAATAGTATTAATATTTACCCTGCTTATTCCCAAAGCAATAGGTTTTAAATTTGCGGATGGACTTGGGAAGTTTTCTGTAAAAATACTTATGCCGATCTCTGGTATATTTAAATACCCGGTAAGATTTATCTCTTCATTAAGCAACCTGTTTCTTCTTCCGTTTAAAGAGAAAACAAACTTCTCGCAAACGCGTCCTTCCGAGGATGAAATTTTAGGGATCATTTCCAACGGTGTCAAATCGGGGACTATTGATGAAACAGAACAGGAAATAATTCAAAACATTTTTGAGTTCAACGATCTTAAAGCTAATGAAGTTATGGTTCCGCGTACAGAGATGATTGCTGTTGATCTTGATGAGGAGCGGGAAACAATAATAAAAGAGATACTGAGGACGGGACATTCACTTATTCCAGCATACCAGGCATCAGTTGATAATATAATTGGTGTGCTTCACACAAAGGATTTTACCAGGTCGCTCATCGAGAAGAAATATTTTCCCTTAAAAACATTAATACGTCCGGCTTACTTTATTCCTGAAACTAAACTTATTTCGGAAGTGCTAAAGGAGATGCAGCAAAGGGGAGAGCGGCTCGCTGTTGTAACTGATGAATACGGCGGCACAGAAGGGTTAATCACGGTAGAGGATATTCTTGAAGAGATTGTAGGCGAGATAAAAGATAAAACCAAAAAGGAAATTAAAGAGTACACTAAACTGC
>CBEPPX010000572.1:0-1834 GCA_965511205.1 uncultured Ignavibacteriales bacterium
GGATCGTGTATTAAATGTGTAAATGTTTCAGTTTCTGGATTGAATAGATATCCACCATCGAGATCACCAGAAACGAGCAAAATCATCCCGAACATATCCTCTGCAAAACCAAGTATTACGTTGCTTCTTTCGCTCTTGCTTGTTGGATTTGGCAGATACGCTTTAAAGCTGCCGCTCACTGGGTCAAACTTATTTAATCCATTAGAGGTAGCAATCCAAAAAGTGCCGTCTTTCGATTCATAGATTTGATTTGCGATATTGCTGCTAATTGAATTTGGATCGGAAGGATTATGTTTATAGTGTGTATAAGAATTATTTTCCGAATCAAACCGGATTAAACCTTCACCATTATTTAAATCTTGCAGGTTTCCTGTAGCGAGCCATAAAATTCCCCACTCATTTTTGGATTCATAAATAGAAGAAATGTGTGTGCCGGAAATATATCTCTCAAAATTTCTTTTATCAGGATTAAATTTGTTCAATCCATTCTGTGTGCCGAACCACACATCTCCAGATAAATCTTCATATACCCAGGTGATAAAGTTGTCACTAAGGCTATGGGATTCATCTGGATCATGCTCAAAGTACTCGAATTCTTCAGTTTCCCTGTTAAACAGATCTACTCCACCTGCAAATGTAAACGCCCATATATTCTTAGCTTTATCTTCGAAAATAAAATTTACAAAATCAGAACTAATACTTTTGGAATTATCAGGGTCAGCCCGGTAATGAGCAAAAGTTTCAGTCTCCCTGTTAAATTTATTTAAACCTCCTCCTACGGTTGCGATCCAGATAAATCCTTCTTCATCTTCAAAAGTTGATTGTACCTGGTTGTTTGAAATCGAGGTTGAGTCAAAAGGATTGCTTTTATAGATAACGAATTCATAGCCATCATATTTGTTCAGACCTGATTCGGTGCCAAACCACATAAAACCTTTACTATCCTTCATTATAGTATTAATGATACTTTGTGAAAGCCCTTGCTCTAAAGAAATATGCTCAAATTTTATGTCAGTTTGTTGTGCAATTAGTCTTGAAGGAGATAGGATACATAATAAATAAAATAATAAATTTATTCCACTAAGGGGAGCAAATACCTTCTTCAAATTAATTTGATTAATCATAAACTAAAGTAGTAATAAAATATTTTTTATCAACAGTAATGTCTATATCAAATACATCTGCTTCAACACTGTACGTATTAACAATCTCGCCTGTTTCAATGTCCCATTGATGCAACTCCCCGCTTGCACTTCCTCCTGAAATAAATTGATTTCCACCAGGAAGCACAATTATAGCATTCACAGATTCACAGCTTGTTTTATATGAGTTCAGCTCTTTCCCACTGGTGATATTATAGTGCTTTATTTTGGCAGGCATATCATGACTGGCCGGCGCCAAAGAACTTCCTGCAATTATAGATTGTTGATCGGGGAGATAGGCTATGCAGCTCACAAAATATCCTTTCCCAAATTTGATGTTATTATTTTCCTGGCCAGTTTTCAGATCATAAAACTTCAGAATTCCAGCTGCATCATATTTCTTATAATAAAATCCTCCCGCAACCAGTGTTTTTTTATCCGGTGATACTTCAACCATTCTTAAATGAATATCTGTTTCTATGGATCTAATCAGTTGTCCTGATTCAATATTGTAATAATTTATTCTGTTATCGTAACCTCCACAAATAAGTTCTTTACCTTCTCCTGTAAGAATCATATTGGTGATTCCATAGCTGTTTGCTGAAAAGGTATTTACAAGTTCACCTGTGGATAGATCGTAGAATGCCACCAAATATGGTCGCTGAATGGTGGTCTCAATCATAAAATTTATA
>CBEPPX010000573.1:0-1831 GCA_965511205.1 uncultured Ignavibacteriales bacterium
AGAAATTAATTTGAGCGGGTTCCTGTAGGGATAGTCAATCCAGGTGTTGATGCTTATCGACCCATCATCTTTAAGACTTCTCCACATCTCCCCGAAAGCTTCTTTGGTAAGGAGATACTCTTCCTGTAATGCGAATAATCCTGATGTTCCGCCGAAGGAACTGATAACAGGCAGCGTGACTAAATCAAATTTTGGATGAAGGGCTAACAAAAATGTTCGCGGCGAAATGTTTCTTATCTGCACTCCCGGTTTTTTATAGATGGCTCCAACTTCGGTTGCAAAATCCCCGGTTAACAATTCCAGCAAAGCTTTGTTAGGTTCAACTGCAACCACTCTTTGTGCATTGTTATAAAGGGCAGTATTCACCTGCCTTCCTGTTCCCGAATTAAGTACGAGAACATCTTTTCTTTTACTGATTATGTAAGGAAGCATTTCCGTTGAGTATGCCAGGTAATTAACCGAATCATTTTGTAATGAGATTAATGGACCAAGCCAATCACCATTATTGAATGCTGCATTGTTAACAGAAATCATTCCCGGATATTTTATACTTAAACCGGGTGCATATCTTAAATGATCTGATGAAACGATTTCTATGGTTCCGTAAGGGCTGCATTCTGTTTTAACTATTTTTGATCCAGGAAGGTTTAGAGTTTTGGAGATACTTTTATATTCCGAAATATTAAGCGATGGTGAACTGATGTAAAAAAATGAGAGCAAGGCAACTGCAGCCGCAACTACTAATGAGAATCCGGCTCTTAGCTTTTGCGGTACAATTATAACTGCAGCAAAAAAAGCAAGTGTTGATACCACTGCCGGTAGCTTCTGCGGGAAGAACCACCACATCAGCAGAACCACAAGCAGTCCGCCAATTCCCGAACCAATCATATTTGCTGAGTAAAGTGTTCCAACTCTTTTTACATATTTTACAAAAGCCAAACCGATTGCTAAAGCCCCAAAGAAGAATGGAGGAAAAAATATCATGTAAGTTGCAATAAGTTTCCAGATATGAGAGAAATCTGAAAAAAGTTTGTATGAATCGAAACTAAATAATGATGTTTGAGAAATTGTAACCGAAATGGACATAAGTAAACTGGTAAGAACCATCAGCCATGGTAAAAGTATTTCTGTTTTTTCAATAAGGGATTCTTTGAAAACTGCTATAAAAGTACCCGCAGCTCCAAAGCCGAGCAGAGCTACAGAAATAACCATGTATGCAAAGTGGTACCACTGCACGATTGAAAGTATCCGGATAAGCGTTAGTTCAAAAGCTATAAGCGATACAGAAAGAAGAGCTATTGCAGTGGATAGTTTAACAAAATAAGTATTATCGTTATTCAATTTCCCCTCGTAAAAGGAACAAAACGAACAGGAAGCAAGGCAGTGGTGGTTATATCTTCGCCCTCTTTTTCAACAAGGATTAAGGTTTGATTTAAAAATGGCGACCCGACAGGTATAATCATTTTACCGCCATCTTTAAGCTGCTCAATTAATGGTGGTGGAATGTACTCAGCTGCAGCAGTTACAATTATTGCATCGAAAGGTGCAAAATCTTTCCAGCCGAAATAACCATCGGCATTTTTACAAATAACGTTTTTGTAGTTAAGGTTTCTCAATCTTTTACTTGCGGAATTATACAGTTCTGTTATGATTTCTATTGTGTAAACATCACTTACAATTCCGGAAAGCACAGCAGCTTGATAACCGGAGCCGGTTCCGATTTCTAAAACTTTAAATTCTTTTTCAGGATCAATTGCAGCGGTCATGTATGCAACAATGTATGGCTGGGAGATCGTTTGCCCGTAACCAATCGGGAGTGGTCCGTCATCAT
>CBEPPX010000574.1:0-1830 GCA_965511205.1 uncultured Ignavibacteriales bacterium
ATTTAAGGCAAAATGATATGGATAATGTTCAACTAATAACCGTGTTGCTAGTTATCGGTGGTGGGATAATAATATGTTTTCCTGTCTATTACACTTTTAAATTACTGAGATTTATTAAAACAAGTAAATACGTCTCTTACTGGAAGTTTCTTTTAATTTTAATGATATTTTTCTGCCTATCTTATTTCGTTGTAGCTGGTATAATTATTTCAGGCGATGTAAGTTTCGTTTATGCACTTACCGGCCTAATCTTTTTCTATGTTGCGTTTTTCGTTTATCTAACAGTATGGACCGGGAAAAACACAATAGAAGACCTATTGAATACAACCGTTTCCAAAAATTATGTTGAGAATATAATAAAATCTATGGCAGACACTCTTATTGTAATAAATGCAGATAATAATGCAACAATCAAAACAATAAATAATGCTGCTGTAAATTTACTTGGTTATGAAAGGCCAGAATTAGTTGGTAGTTCGATTGATAGTATTTTAGATAGTTCAACTTTAGATTCAGTTAAAAAGGAAACCATTAGTGATTCTAAGCAATTATCAAAAGTTGAAACTACCTATAGAACAAAGTCAGGAGAAGAAATTCCGGTTAGTATTTCGGCAACTGTTTTAAAAAACACACATGGTGAAATTGAGGGTGCTATTTATGTTGCGCGGGATATAAGGCAACAGAAAGAAGCTGAACAAAAAATTAAAGAATATGTTGAACAGTTAAAACAACTGAATGCAAACAAGGACAGGTTTTTTTCAATTATTGCTCACGATCTTCGCAACCCGTTTACAGCAGTGCTGGGCTTTGCAGATATTTTGGCAAAGGATGCTGGCAAAATGGAGGGGGGAAAAATAAAAGAGTTTTCATCTAATCTATATTCTCAATCTAAAGCCATCTACGATTTATTGGAAAACCTGCTCGAATGGGCCCGCATACAAACCGGAAGTGTGAAATTTAATCCTGTAAACATCGATTTACATAGATTTGTAAATGAAGCAACTGGTATTTACAGTAGCCTAGTAAACCAGAAGAAGGTTGAGCTGAATATTAACTGTGATCGCGGAATTAAAGTATTTGCAGATGAAAATATGCTATCCACCGTTTTTAGAAATTTAACCTCCAACGCAATCAAGTTTACAAACGAAGGCGGAAGTATTTTAATTGATGCAAAGGAGATTGATGATAAATTTGTTGAAGTCTCAGTTAGGGATAACGGGGTTGGGATTCCTTTAGATGACCAGGAAAAACTGTTCAAAATAGATGAGCATCTTTCAACTAAGGGGACTAATAATGAGGAAGGTACAGGTTTGGGTTTAATTCTTTGTAAAGACCTGGTTAATAAGAACGGCGGCAAAATTAATATGGAAAGCGAGGCGGGAAAGGGAACAACTTTTAAATTTACTATTCCAAAACCAAGTTAAGTAACGATGATGTTTAATTGTATGGGGGAAAAATACAGCGTGTGTTCATTCATCAAATAATTTATATCTTATCCTCAAAACACCATCATTAAAACTTGCAGAGTTTATGTTAAACCTTCCTATCTCTTTTGTGTGTGCAACATGTAGACCGCTGCAGGGGCAGGTATCGTAATCACCAATTTTTATGATTCTTATTTTATCCCCCGAATCATCAGGTAATTTCGTAAGGTTAAATTTTCTATTTGCATCATCCCTTGTAATTAGTTCTTCAACAACCTGCAGGTCCCTTTGGATTATGTTATTAACTTTCAGGTTTATTTCTTCAATTTCATTTTCTGTAAGATTTCTTTCAAAATGATAATCGCATTTGGATTTTTTCTTTTCAATATGGTTGCTGAATGATCTT
>CBEPPX010000575.1:0-1828 GCA_965511205.1 uncultured Ignavibacteriales bacterium
GGGTTTTGATGGGACAGCTTGCAAATGAAGGTAGAAATAAAATTACTTTCATAACATCACCGCAGTTATCCCATTTTGGTAATTGGGTTGAACAGTTGATTGCTGAAAGTACAGGTAAAATTGGGAAGGGAATTCTTCCGGTTGTAGGAGAAAAAGTTTTAAATGCAGAATATTATTCCGATGATAGATTTTTTGTTTATTTAAAACTTGCTGATGATAGTTCCAATGATGAATCTGTTAAAAAATTAATTGGTGCCGGGCATCCTGTTGTTGAAATTGAATTAAGAGATGTTTACGATATTGGTGGTGAATTTTTCCGATGGGAAATGGCAACTGTAGTTGCAGGATGGAAAATCGGAATTCAACCTTTCGATCAACCGGATGTGGAAGCTGCTAAGGTGCTTGCACGTAAATTACTTGCTGATTATTCAGATAGCGGTAAAATAGCACAGCCAAAACCCGATTTTGAATTTGAACAGATTAAAGTTTATTCCGGCGATGGTTCAAAGGATATAAGTTCGCTTATACAAAATCTTGCCGGATCGGATGATAAAAGTTTCAGAACTAAAGGCAATCAATACATTTCAATTCAAGCTTATGTGAAATCAGGCGAAGCGCTAGATAAGCTTCTTTATTCACTCAGAACGAATCTTCAAAAGAAATATAAATCGGCTGTAACAATTGGATACGGACCACGCTTCCTGCACTCAACAGGACAGCTTCATAAAGGTGATGCGGGCAAAGGTTTATTTCTGCAGCTAATTTCCAAGAGTAAAGAGGATGTACCAATCCCTGATATTGCAGGGGATGATAAGTCTGTAATGTCATTTGGCACGCTTATTAAAGCACAGGCGTTTGGTGATAGGCAGGCTTTAATTGATACGGGAAGAAAGGTTGTTTCATTTGAATTTAATGAAGATAAAATTGTACAAGCTCTTACTGAAATCAACAATCACTTCGATAAGATATAGTGATTAAAGTGAATTCGATAATACAAATATGGATTGAGTGTTCTGTACAAATTAAAGATAGAATTAAGCTCTCAAAGCATATACGGATTGCGCTATTTGTGGGAATAATTTTAAATCTTATAAATCAGTTTAATCCTTTGGTACAGCTTGAATTTTCAAATATCAATTATGTAAAAGCATTTATTACATTTTTAGTACCCTTTGCAGTATCCGTTTATTCAGCCGCAACCATTAGCAATTCTGGAAAAGAAAAATGATAAAAGCACTCATTTTTGATCTTGATGGAACATTAGTCCAAACAGAAATTTTAAAGGCACGATCCTATGCTATTGCTATAAATGTTTTAACAAAAGGAGTTGTACCTGAAGAAAAAGTAATAGCGGGCTTTAAAAAATACGTTGGTCTATCAAGGAAAGAAGTTACAGAAAGTTTAGTGGATGAATTCAAATTTGAGTTGAGCAAAAATTATCCTGATTCAAATATTAAAGAAATTCAAAAGCAATTGATTTCAAAACGTCTTGATATTTATGAGAATATGCTGAAGGATCCGGATGTATTAACTCATTACTTCTGCCCGCATAATCTCGATCTTCTTAACTCAGTTTATAATGATGATTATCTTATAGGCTTAGCTACTATGTCTCATTGCGCACAGGTTCAAAGGGTGCTTGATGTTATGAAAACGAAGGAGAAGTTTAAATATGTAATTAGCCGTGAAGATGTAAATAATGGTAAGCCGGATCCCGAAATATATTTAAAGATGAAAGACAAACTGAACGTTCAACCTGATGATTGTGTGGTAATTGAAGATTCTGTAACCGGGATTAAATCTGCACTAAATGCGAACATGAATGTGT
>CBEPPX010000576.1:0-1824 GCA_965511205.1 uncultured Ignavibacteriales bacterium
TCAACAATTTCTCCTTCAACTTTCACATACCCTTCATCAGGCGAAAGCAAACCAACAATATGTTTTATCAAAACACTTTTTCCGCAACCACTTCTTCCAATAATAACAAGGGTTTCCCCCGTATCGATGTCAAGGTCAATTCCTCGCAATACTAGGTTTGAGCCAAATGACTTATGTAAATTTCTTATCTCTATCATTTAAAATTCCTTAACACAAAGATAAGATTTTATAGTGCAACATATTTAAACGCATCAATCGCCTTCATAAGATTTCCTTTGTCGCTTCCGCTCATAACAAAAACCCAGCTATTATTTATCCATGCAAACCATTTCCTTCCTTCATTATCGGTTCCGCTTGCACTCCATTTACCATTAACCTTTCCCCTGGTATGATTTTTCATTTCATCAAACCGCGGAACAATAACATCTGCAAAATGGTCATCAGCTAAGTTTTTTGCCGGAGCAAGAATTGCATCAATAGAAATTTTATCTCCACCATACATAGCAGAAAAACCTTCAAGAGGATGAGTGAGAGTCATCCTCTTAATATCTACTTTCATTCCGTCAATCTCTTCAGGGAAGACTTCGCTCACCCCAGCATTTGGCGGAGGCGGTTCAAAATCTGTATTGTAATCGGGTCCGCAAGCAGTAGCAATTATTAATAAAGAAATTATAGCTGGGGCATTTAATAATTTGATCATTTTAATCTCCTCGAAATGTTATTAAAAAATTTGATTTAAGTGATGATCCATATGATCAACATAATCTTTCATAAGCAAAAACAGTGTATCAGCATTTTCAAATGCATCCTCAGCTATACATTTTATTTTAAGTTTTTCTTCAGGGGTGTTTTCCATTATGAACAGGATATGTTCATTATAAACTTTCCAAAGTTCTACCAAAGAGTTGGTTTCTTTATCATTATACTTTTGAATATCTACCCATTCATTTTGAGCATAACCCTCCATATTGAACGGCTCATCTTGAAACTGTGCTTTTACAAAACGATGGTGATTGTTCGCAGCAGAATCAACTAAATGCCCGAGCAATTCTTTTTTAGACCACTTAGTGGGTGCAGGTTTCCTTTCTAATTCACTCTCGGGAAATTTTAAATATCTTTCCGGTACATTTTCAATATGATTTTTTAATCGATTGGCAACATCTTTTAATTCATTGTTCATCAATTTCCCTTCAATTAATATTGTATGATAACTGCGATGATTAAAAATATTATAGAAAGTACAAAGAGTATACCAAATAATGGCAAAACAAACTTAAGCCATTTTGTGTACGGAACTTTTGAAATTGCCAGCACAGCCATCAAAGTACCGGAAGTAGGAATGACCATGTTTGAAAAACCATCACCACATGTAAATGCAAACACGGCTGTCTGTCTTGTTACACCAATGAGATCAGATAACGGAGCCATAAGCGGCATAGTAACTGCTGCCTGCCCAGAGCCGGAAGGAATAAAAAAGTTTAATGTTGTCTGGAAGACCAGCATTCCACCCGCAGCCACAAACTGGTGAAAATGTTTAAGCTGGCTTGCTGCAGAGTAAATTATGGTATCGAGAATTTGTCCATCCACAAGAACCACCTGCACACCTCTTGCAAATCCAACAACCAGCGCAGCAACTACCATATCTTCCATTCCTTTAACAAATGCTTTCGTTGCTTCGTTCACTTTCATTCGCGAAATGAAAACAGCACAAAAACCAATAAGTAAAAAACCACCAGCCATTTCATTTATCCACCAGCCATATTCTTGAACCGCAAAGATAATAAATCCGAATAATCCCGCTCCAACTATCAATATTAAAAGATG
>CBEPPX010000577.1:0-1811 GCA_965511205.1 uncultured Ignavibacteriales bacterium
GGATTTTAAATTTAAAACAGGACGGATCAATTGGCTCTTTAAATCAGAACTCAAATTTTCTAACATACTTTTTGCAATACGATATTTATGGCTACTCAGGAATTAAACCGAGAGCAATCCAGGATTATTACGATGTGCTTGGTTCCCCTGCAAATTCTACATTCTGGCGAATGTTAAACGTTAAGTACATAGTTTTTGATAAAGCAATTAACCAACCTGGCTTGCTGCCCGTATATAACGGAGCTAATTCGTTTTTATATTTAAATCAGAATGTATTGCCACGCGCTTACTTTGTTAATAGGGTAGAGGAGAAACCCGCTCTTGAAATACTAAACATGGTAAAGAACAACCAATTCGATCCGTTGGATATTGCCTTTACCGAAAAAGAATCTCCGAAAATCGATCAGCCGGATAGTACGGCTTTCGTTAACATTACAAGTTTCGAAAATGAAAGAATCGAAATAGATGTTAATGCAAGCGGCAGTAACTTTTTATTTTTAGGCGATACATATTTCCCAAAGGGTTGGACTGCTTCTGTTGATGGAAATGAAACCGAAATTTACAGAGCTAATCATGGCTTTAGAGGAATTGTTGTACCGAAAGGTGAGCACAAAGTTGTATTTACATATTTACCTGAGTCGTTTGTGATGAGTAAATATGCAGCGCTAGTGCTTAGCACACTAACAATTTTAGGATTAATACTGGGGCTTATCTTAAGAAAGAGACAAAAGAATTTAGCAACAACCGGTTAAGTAATTCTTGCTTGGATAATAATGATAAAATAGAAACCCGGATCAATTTCAAATCAGAATCATTCAAGAAGTACTTTAAAAACACTTCCTGGCTTTTTGCTGAAAAAGTTCTTCGCATTCTTGTTTCATTCGTGGTTACAATCTTTGTAGTACGCTACCTTGGACCTAAGGATTTTGGTCTTCTAAGTTATGCTATAAGTTTCTACGGTTTATTTTCTACTATTGCTATTCTCGGTTTAGAAACTATAACAATAAGGGAGTTAGTAAAGAACCCCGGTAAACGAGACAGCTTACTGGGCACGGTGTTTTTGCTCCGTTTGCTGGGCGGCGTATGTACCATAATTTTTATTGCTCTTACCTTATATATTTCAGGTGAATCAACTAACGTTTCAATTTTAATTCTCATTCTTTCAGTATCAGCAATTTTTCACTCTTTCAGTGTTGTAGATTATTACTTTAGAGCAGAGGTTAAAGCAAAGTATTCTGTTTATGTTTTTTCATTTGCTGTTCTGATTGCTGCAGTCTTAAAAATAATGCTGCTAATTTTTGAAGCTGAATTAATTTACTTCGCTATTGCATTCTCTGTTGAATTTATATTAGCAGCTTCCGGCTTCCTTTTTGTGTATAGGTTCAACAAATTAAAACTATCCGGGTGGAGGTTTAATAAGAAGATAGCTTTAAATTTGTTAAAAGATTCCTGGCCTTTAATTCTTTCCGGGTTAGTTGTTTCCGTTTATATGAAAGTTGACCAGGTTATGATTAAGAATATGCTTAACAGCGAAGAAGTGGGTTATTATGCTGCTGCCGTAAAGCTTAGTGAAGCATGGTATTTTATTCCGGTTGCATTAACAAATTCTCTATTCCCGGCAATTGTTAATGCAAAGAAAGTAAGTAAAGAATTTTATAATAACCGGATGCAAAAGCTTTATGATATTTTAGCCTGGATGGCAATTGCCATCGCCGTACCAGTCAGCATATTTTCTTCGGAGGTTATTAATATCATCTTCGGAAATGAATTTCAATCAGCAGCCCCGGTTTTAACCATTTACGTTTGGGCAG
>CBEPPX010000578.1:0-1807 GCA_965511205.1 uncultured Ignavibacteriales bacterium
TTCTTTTCAGCCATTCCTTTGTAGCATTTTGCGCAAGCAATGCAAGAATGATCTTGTATCCTTTTGCAATATAAAATGGCAATCTTTGACATTTTTTACTCCACTTTTTTATTTAGAAGTTATCTCGAAAACAATTATCTCTCTTATACAATTCCAACAAAATTGGGAATTTATTCAACTTTTAATGTATTAGATTCCCGCCTGCCTGTCCGGTAGGCAGGTTCTGACGAGAATGACAAAATAAATAAATCTTTTGAGACAACTTCCACATTTTACATTCATTCTCCGCAACCAGCACCATGATTATTATGCGTGCAGGCATTCTCTACCGTCATCTCCGGCAGCAAGGATTTATTGAATAATTCAATATTCATTTGTGCAGAGCCATTTACCGCCTGATAAACGCGAATATTTTGTGCATTAAGTTTATTTATTGCCCGTGCACCAATTCCGCCGACAATAATTCCATCAATATTTTTTCCTTCAATTGAACTTATTGGATTGCACTGCCCGTGAACATGATTCTTATCCGAGTTATCTAATATCTCAATTTCATTTTTTTCTGCATCATATAGGAGGAATGCAGACGCTGATCCGAAGTGACTATATACTTCACTGTCCCTTCCGTTGTTCTCTTTAATTGGAACGCATATTTTCATTACTTAACTCCTTACTTTATTATTTTTATTGATTAGTTCTTTTAATTTTGCTAATGTTTCCGTATCTGCATTGTCAATGATGTTTTTTAAGTTGCTTTAAAGATCAAATTTTCTTCAGATTCTTTCTTTTCTTCATTCTCTTACTTTACAGATCATATCATTTTAATAGTTGAACACATTGTTTTACAATTAAGGCATAATCCTAAATTCACTTTAGTGCTTTATGACATAGCCACCAGTCATAACAGTCGAATTCTCCTTCTTTTGCTTTTAGTAATCTCTCTTTAGCAGTTTTCACATCAGTGGCAGGAGGGATAATTACACGGTCTTTCAATATTTCGTTGTTAGGCCAATTGGCAGGCATTGCAACCTTATTTTTATCAGCTATCTGCATTGCTTCAACCACTCTCAATATTTCATCCATATTTCTACCCAATTCTTGTGGATAGTAAAGCATAATTCTAATCTTTGCTTCAGTATCAACAATAAAAACCGCCCTAACAGTATTTGTACCTTTTCCCGGATGTATTATACCCAGAGTTTCTGCTACTTTTCCTGTATCTGCAATTATTGGAAATTGAATTTCTACATTCATATTATCCTTTATCCATTCCTCCCATTTTATATGTGAAAATACCTGGTCAACACTTAGTCCCATTAATTCACAATTAAGTGCCTTAAATTTTTCATACCGTTGTTGAAAGGCAATAAATTCAGTAGTGCAAACAGGTGTAAAATCTGCTGGATGACTAAATAATACAAACCATTTACCTTTAAAATGTGAAGGTAAATCAAATACTCCTCGAGTTGTTTGAACTTTCATCTCAGGAAAGGTATCTCCCAATAAAGGTATGCCTTTTCTTTCATTTAATGTCTCCATTTCTTTCTCCTTTTATAGAGTTAGTAGTTATTTAACTTCATCAGTATTACCATTTAGCGCTTGTCTTTAGCCATTAACTCTTTCAGCTTTTTAAGAGTCTCAGGATCAGCATTATCTATAATGTTTTTTAAGTCGTTTTGAAGATTAACTATTTCAGCAGTTCCCTTTTCCTCATCAGTAGTATCCATTTTCAGAATCTTTTTAATTGCAGCGATATAGTTATTTGGTTTCACCGGTTTTTCAAGGTAGACCCCTGGACCTGACATAG
>CBEPPX010000579.1:0-1806 GCA_965511205.1 uncultured Ignavibacteriales bacterium
CCACAAAATTTGCAATGCACCGCATCATTATCATGCCCTTCAGAAAGACAGCTTGGGCAGACCTGGGTTGTTAACTGCTTTTTAGTAGCGCTTGCAATTTCCACCGATACAATCCCTGTTGGAACTGCAATAATTCCGTAGCCCATTATCATTACCATAGATGCCAGTAATTGCCCAATCGGAGATTGCGGCGAAATATCTCCATACCCAACCGTTGTTAAAGTTACTATTGCCCAGTACATACTAACCGGAATGCTGGTAAAACCGTTTTCCGGTCCTTCAATTACATACATAAGCGCACCAATTATTACAACAAGAGTTACTACGGCAAAAAGAAAAACAGCTATCTTGGCACGGCTTGCTTTCATCGCATTAACTAAAACATCCGATTGTTTTACAAGATGAGTTAACTTAAAAACCCTGAAGACGCGAAGCAGTCTTATTATTCTTATCACAAGCAAATACTGGCTGCCTGTTACCAATAAACTCAGGTAGGTTGGCACAATAGCAAGAAAATCAATAACACCGTAAAAACTAAAAATATATCTTGCCGGCTTTCTTACACAGATTATTCTCAGCACATATTCGACTGTGAATGAAATCGTGAATACCCATTCAAGTATGACAAACCATTCACCATAATCAACTTTAAGAGCATTAATACTCTCAAGAAAAACAACGGTAACGCTTACTAATATTGCCCAGATTAGTAGTACATCAAAGAATTTGCCCGCGGGTGTGTCAGCTTCAAAAATTATTTCATATAATTTAACCCGCCAGGTTTTTATCTCTGTTGATGGCTTTTGTGTTTCCATTTTTATCTTGCTCTTTTTTTTTTGATTCATTCAAATATCAACTTAATAATAAATAAGATTATTATTATACAAGTGTTATATTGAGCAATTAAATTTTTAACGATTCAATGCAATATTTAAAGGAAGGTTTGTTGAGAGACAGATTGGCCCCGTTTTTTGTGATACTAGCCGCAAGCTTGTGGGCAGTTGATGGCATTGTGTTGAGACCGATTCTCTACAATCTGCCTGTAACTTTAGTGGTATTTGTTGAAAGCGTGATTGTAGCGCTTTTGCTTACACCAATAATGGCAAAACACTTTGGAAACTTAAAGGGATTAACACACAAGGACTGGCTTGCATTTTTGGGCGTTGCACTCTTTGGCGGGGCTATAGGTACAATGGCTATTACAAAGGCTCTCTTTTACGTTAACTATGTTAATCTTTCAATTGTGATTCTTATACAAAAACTCCAGCCGGTTTTTGCATTAGTACTTGCTGGAATTCTGCTTAAAGAAAAGCTTACCAAAAAGTTTTTTTTCTGGGCTGGGTTTGCAATTATAGGCGCTTACTTTATGACCTTTGGGCTGAGTATCCCGGAACTTAAAGCTGGCGACAAAACAGTCCTTGCGGCAATCTTTGCATTAATTGCAGCAATAAGTTTTAGCTCTTCAACAGTATTAAGCAAACGCGCTTTAAGAAATGTTGGTTTTGAATTGGGAACATACTTGAGGTTTACTTTTACAACAATCATTATGCTTATAATTGTTCTAACATCAGGAACCATAACCGAAATTTCTGAAATATCTTCGCACCAGCTTTTTATATTTTTGCTAATAGCATTTACAACCGGTGGAACAGCAATCTTTCTATATTACTACGGGTTGAAAAGGATCCCTGCATCCGTTGCCACTATTTGCGAACTTGCATTTCCGTTAACAGCTGTAATACTTGAATACTTTTTACGGGGAAACATTATGGGACCGGTTCAATGGGCTGGAGCGTTTCTATTACT